>JANYFX010000438.1 GCA_025359585.1 Rhizobacter sp.
GGCCAATGCGCAGGCGCTCGGGCAGAAGGGCGCCGGCGTGATCCGCAACGGCGAGCTGGAGATTCTTCCGGCCAAGCGCCAGGTGCGTTACCGTGGCGAAGCGCTCGACTTCACCGCGCTCGAGTTCGACCTGCTGCTGCACTTCGCCTCGCACCCCGGTCACGTGTTCTCGCGCGCGCAGTTGCTCAATGCGGTGTGGGGCTACACGCACGACGGCTACGAGCACACCGTCACGACCCACATCAACCGCCTGCGCGCCAAGCTCGAGGCCGACCCGATGCGCCCGGAGCTGATCCTCACCGCGCGCGGCGCCGGCTACAAGATGCGCGATCTGGCCTAGCTTCACTCGATGACGGTCCGCCTCAAGCTCGCGCTGACGATCTTCGCCACCGGCATCGTCACGGCGCTGCTGGTGATCGTGACCGTGGTCTACGCGTTCCAGCGCTTCGAGCACGAAACGGCGTATCGGCGCGGCAGTGCGTTCCTGCAGCGCGTGGTCGCCAACTACGACAACCTGTTCGAGCTGTACGACCGCCGACCGGACGAGTTCCAGGGCTGGCTGCGAAACATGGTGCTGTTCGAGCCCGACACGCAGCTCTACCTGCTCGACACGCAGGGCACCGTGCTGGCCTGCAGCGGTACGCCGCTGCCGCCGGGCTTCAAAGTCGCGCTCGCGCCGGTGCTCAAGGCGATCGGCCAGCCAGACGCCGCCTACGTGATGGGCGACGACCCCGAGCGCATGGACGCCAACGCGGTGATCGCGGTGCACCCGGTGCGGGGCGCCCGGATCCGCCAGGGCGACCCGGTGATGGGTTACCTCTACCTCGTGCTGCACACCCAGCAGATGCCCGAAGACCGCTGGGCCGCGGTGCGCAGCAGCTTCGCGCGGCCGGTGATGTGGTTGATCGCGACGGTGGTCATGGTCACCACCTTGCTCGCGTTGCTGATCATCGCCTCGGTCACGCGGCCGCTGCGGCGCCTGACCGGTGCGTTGTCGTTGATCTCGCAGCGGGGCCTGGACGACGGCATGAGCGGCGCCAGGAGCCTGCTGCCCAAACGCACGCGCGACGAGTTCGGCCAGCTCACCGCCGCGTTCGAAATGATGCTCGACATCTGCCAGCGCCAATGGACCGAGCTGCGTCGGCTCGACCACTTTCGCCGCGAAGGCGTGAGCAACCTCTCGCACGACCTGCGTTCGCCGCTGACCGCGACCGTGGCCTGCCTCGAAACACTCGACGGCCGCTGGGCCGCCGAGCCCGCCGGCAGCCGCGGCGACGACCGCCGGCTGGTCGAGATCGCCTTGCGCAACACGCGCAACGCCGCGCGCCTGGTGCAGTCGCTCGGCGACCTGGCCAAGCTCGACGAGCCCGAGTTCAAGCTGCGCCTGGAAGCGATGGACGCCGGCGAGCTGCTCGACGACATCTGCATCCGCTTCGCCGAGCGCGCGGCCAAGCAGGGCGTGGCGCTCACCGCCGAGCACGGCAACGGGCCGGGCGCCGAGCCGCCGTTTGCGCGCGTCGATGTCGAGCTGTTCGAGCGTGCCATCGCCAACCTGGTCGACAACGCGCTCAAGTTCTGCCCGGGCGGGGCCCGAATCACGCTGGCGGCGACGGTCGAAGCCGACTGGGTCAGGGTGCGGGTGTCCGACACCGGCCCGGGCATCGCGGCCGACGACCTGCCGCACCTGTTCGACCGGTTCTATCAAAGCCGCCAGAGCGTGGCGCCGGCCACCGGCGAAGGGGGCAAGGGCCTCGGGCTGGCCATCGTCAAGCGCATCGCCGAGCTGCACGGTGGCGATGTGGTCGTCACCAGCCTTCTCGGGCAGGGGACCGAAGTGGTGCTTTCTGTTCCGCGGGCTGCGCCGTGATGGGGCGTGACAGGTCTGAAAAGCGGCCGGGAAACCCCTAGTGCGCCGAGGGCGACACGCGCCTAAAGTCTCGCCACTCGCAGCAGGCACCGGCATGGTGCCTCGCAGGACGGGGCTGAGGAGACATGGGCAGTACCGGCGGCCGCCCGAGCGGCCGAGCGAAGACGAAGTACAGGCCGCAGCGCACACTGCAAAGGCCGAAGAAAAAATCCGAAGGGCGCCAAGGCTGACTTGGCGCCCTTTGCCATTGGGGCATCGGCGTGTGGCGAGTGCACCGAACTGCCGGGTCGAAGCCGCCTTGTTCCGGCGTTCGGGCCGGCGCGGTGCCCGTAGCATTCGACCCACCATGCCCGTTGATCCCCAACTCCGCTCGCTCAGCATCGACATTCCGGCCCAGCCCGAGTCGCTGGTGAAACTGTCGCTGCTTCTCGCCGACGAGCAGGTGAACCTGAACGCGGTGAGTGCGCTGATCGCCTCCGACATGGCGCTCGCCTCTGCTGTGCTGAAGGCGGTGAACTCGTCGCTCTACGGCCTGCGCGGCCGGGTTGCGAGCGTGCAGCAGGCCATCACCTACCTGGGCACGCGCGAGGTCGCTTCGGTCACGTTCGAGATGGGCCTGCGTGCGGTGTTCCCGCATGCGCCCGAGCTCGAGCCGATGTGGGAGCGCGCCAGCGTGCGCGGTTTGTTGATGGGCCGCATCGGCCAGGCCTTGGGTGTGGACCCGTGGGCCGCGCACTCGGCCGGCCTGTTCGAAGAATGTGGCAAGGCGGTGCTGTTCCGCCACGCCACCGAACGCTACCGCCCGATGCTGGCCAAGGCCGCCGACGACGAAGAATTGTTGATGCTCGAACACGCCGAGTTCGGCGTCAGCCACGACGCGCTCGGCGCCGCGCTGTGCGAGAGCTGGGGCCTGGCGCCGCACGCCGTCGCCAGCGTGCGCTTTCACGTGATCGTCAACGCCACGCGCGAGCTGCCGATGCAGCTGCAGCGGCGCGGCATCTGCGCCTTGTCGGCGCTGGCCTGGTCGCTCATGACCGACCCCGACTCCCTCGAAGAAGTGGCGCTCAAGGTCGCGCCGCAGGCCGACCTCGACCCGACCCTCGTGCTGCGCGGCGCCCGCAAGGTGCAAGAGCAGATCGAAGCGGCGGTCGCGCGCGAACAGACGGGCTGAACCCGCGCGCTCGGCCCACCGCCGCTCGGGGATATCCCTTGTTCGGCGCAGCGTTCACACCACCGGCCGCGCCGGCCCGCGCAATTCCGCTCTACAGTCCCGGCTCGGCCCATGGCCGCGCCAGGAGACGCCCGATGCAAACCCGTAGAGAGATGCTCGCCCGCAGCGCTGCCGTGGCCGCGCTTCTGGCCGCCGCCGGCGTGTTGCCGGCGCGCGCGCAAGCCGCCTGGAACAAGGCCGCGTTCGAGTCGAAATCGATCGACGAAGTGATCAGGGCGCTCGGCATCGCCAGGCCGGTCGAGAGCAAGGACATCGTCTTCACCGCCCCCGACATCGCCGAGAACGGCGCCGTCGTGCCGATCGCCGCGAGCACCACACTGCCCGGTGTGAAACGCTTCGCTTTCCTGATCGAAAAGAACCCGACCACGCTGGCCGGTGTCTTCGAGTTCAGCGACGCGGTCGAGACCAGCGTGTCGACCCGCGTCAAGATGGCGCAGACCTCGAACGTGCTCGCGGTGGCGATCACCGGCGACGGCAAGGTGCTGTTCGCGCAGAAGGAAGTCAAGGTCACGCTCGGTGGCTGCGGCGGCTAAGGAGAAACCAATGTCCGACCCGATGCGCATTCGCGCGCAAGTGCAAGGCAGCGGCGTCGTCGTGCGCGTGCTGATGAGCCACGAAATGGAAACCGGTTTGCGCAAGGACGCGGCCGGCGCCACGGTGCCGGCCTGGCACATCACCGAAGTGGTGGCGTCGCTCAACGGCAAGCCGGTGCTGACGGCGCAGTGGGGCACGGCGATCGCCAAGAACCCGTTCACGCAGTTCACGGTCAAGGGCGCGAAAAGCGGCGACAAGATCAGCATCGGCTGGACCGACAGCCGCGGCGACAAACGCAGCGACGAGGTGGCCGTCGCATGAGCTGGCGCCGCCTCGCCCGCCTCTGCGTGGCGCTCGGAGCGGCGGCTGCGCTGGCGGCGCCGGCCTTGGCCCAGAAGAGCAGCGCCGACGCGATCAACGAGTACCGCGCGCTGCTCGCCGACGGCAACCCCGCCGAGCTGTGGGAAGCCCGGGGCGAAGCGTTGTGGAAACAGAAACGCGGCCCGAAGAACGCGTCGCTCGAAGCCTGCGATCTCGGCAAGGGGCCGGGCGCGGTGAAGGGGGCGTTCGTCGAGTTGCCACGCTACTTTGCCGACACCGGCCGTGTGCAGGACATGGAATCGCGCCTGCTCAGCTGCCTGCAAACGCTGCAGGGCTTCGACGCCGCAGCCATTGCCGCCACGCCATTCGGCCGCGGCGAGCAGCTCACACTGGAAGCGCTGGTCGCGTATGTGTCTTCCGAGTCGCGCGGGCTGAAGTTCAAGCTGCCACAAGGCCACGCCGAAGAACGCAAGATGCTCGAAGTCGGCCGGCGCCTGTTTTTCTACCGTGCCGGGCCGTATGACTTTTCATGCGCCTCGTGCCACGGTGAAGACGGCAAGCGCATCCGCCTGCAAGACCTGCCGAACCTGACGAAGAACCCCGGCGACGGCGTCGGCTTCGCGGCGTGGCCGGCCTACCGCGTGTCGAGCGGTGAGCTGTGGGGCATGCAGCGGCGCCTGAACGATTGTTTTCGCCAGCAGCGATTCCCGTATCCCGGCTACGCGTCGGAGGTGACGGTCGCGCTCGGCGTCTACATGGGCGTGAAGAGCGAGGGCGCGGCGTCGATCGCGCCGTCGATCAAGCGTTAGTACCGCGCAGCCGCCGCCACACAGAACAGGCCCATGAAGATCAGAAACATCGCCGCTCTCGCCCTCGTGCTCGCGGGTTGCAGCGCGACACCCAGCCCGCAGCAGCTCGACCAGATGGCCGAAGGCATGTTGAAGGCCTCGTTCCGCGAGCAAGGCATCGCCAAGGTCGAGCGGCTGAACCAGGACGAAGCGCAGAAGGTCTGCTCCAGCGAGACCCCGCCGAGCGACGCGGTGGCCAGCGCCATCGAAGCAGCCCAGCTCGCCACCATTCAGTGGCCGGCCGACGGTGTGTACGTGGGCGACTGGCGCGAGGGCGAGAAGCTGGCGCAGAACGGTCGTGGCATGACCTGGTCCGACCCGGCCGGCGCGCCCAGCGGCGGCAATTGCTACAACTGCCACCGCATCACCAAGGCCGAGATCTCGTTCGGCACGATCGGTCCGAGCCTCTACCAGTACGGCAAGCTGCGCGGCGTGCTGGACGTGACCGACCCGGCCTCGAGCGCCGTCGTCAAGTACACCTGGGGCAAGCTGTGGAACAGCAAGGCTTACAACGCCTGTTCCGGCATGCCGCGCTTCGGCCACGCCGGCGTGCTCACGCCAGCACAGATCCGCGACCTGATGGCGCTGCTGCTCGACCCGAAGTCGCCGGTCAACGCGTTCTGAGCATCGCGATGCGGGTGCCCCGCACCGGGTAGTCCCACTCTTGGCGGCACCGTGGCGATGCCCTACCGTGCGGATCGAACGTGCTGCCCACCCCGAGGACCCGCCCGATGCCGACCGCCCAACCCGTCTCCGCCGACGCGCTCGCCCTGCAGCGCCTGTACCACTGGGAGCAGACCGCCCCGAACCAGACGCTGCTGACCCAGCCGCTCGGCGGCGGCGCGGTGCGCGACTACACCTGGGCGCAGGTGATGGACGAAACCCGCCGCATGGCGGCGCACATCAAGGGCCTGGGCTTCGAGCCGGGCTCGCGCATCGCGATCCTGTCGAAGAACTGCGCGCACTGGCTGATGTGCGACTTCGCGATCTGGATGGCGGGCCACGTCTCGGTGCCGCTGTACCCCACGCTCGCCGCCGACACGATCCGCCAGATCCTCGTGCACAGCGAAGCGAAGCTGCTGTTCGTCGGCAAGCTCGACGGCTGGGACGCGATGAAAGCCGGCATCCCGGCCGACCTGCCCTGCATCAGCACGCCGCTGTCGCCGCCCAACCCCTACACCACCTGGGAAAGCATCGTCGCAGCCACAGCGCCGCTCGTCGGCAACCCGGTGCGCGATGGCAACGAGCTCTCGACCATCATGTACACCTCGGGCACGACCGGCGTGCCCAAGGGCGTGATGCACAGCTTCGCCACCTTCGGCTGGTCGATCGACGCGGCGCTCAAGCGCGTGCCGATCAACCGCGAGGCGCGCATCCTGAGCTACCTGCCGCTGGCCCACGTGGCCGAGCGCACGCTGGTCGAGCACGCGATGCTGGCGACGAGCATGCACGTGTACTTCGCCGAAAGCCTGGAGACCTTCACCAAGGACCTGCAGCGCGCGCGGCCCACTGTGCTGTTCTCGGTGCCGCGCCTGTGGGTCAAGTTCCAGCAGGGCGTGAGCGCGAAGATGCCACCCGAAAAATTGAAGCGGCTGCTGAAGATACCGAGCATTCGCGGCATCGTGCGCACGAAGATCCTGACCGCGCTCGGCCTGCAGGAATGCGAGTTCGCCGCCGGTGGCGCCGCCCCGATGCCGCCCGAGCTGCTGGCCTGGTACGCGAACCTGGGGCTGCCGATCATCGAGGTCTACGGCATGACCGAGAACTGCGGTGTCTCGCAGGCCACGCTGCCTGGCGTGCAGCGGCCCGGCACCGTGGGGCAGAACTACGACGGCGTGCAAAGCCGCATCGACCCGCAGACCGGCGAGATCCAGATGACGAGCCCCGGCGTGATGCTCGGTTATTACAAGGAGCCCGAGCTCACGCGCGACGCCTTCACCGCCGACGGCTGGCTGCACACCGGCGACAAGGGAAAGCTCGACGCCGAAGGCAACCTGATGATCACCGGGCGCGTCAAAGACCTGTTCAAGACCAGCAAGGGCAAGTACGTTTCGCCGGCCCACATCGAAGACCAGCTGGTGATGAACGGCGCGGTCGAAGCCTGCGTGGTCACGGGCGCCAACCTCGGCCAGCCGCTGGGCATCGTGATGCTCAACGCCGAAGCCGCGCAGCGTGCCACCGACACCGCGCAGCGCCAGGCGATGGAGGTGTCGCTGTCGGCCCACCTCGACGCGATCAACGCGCGGCTCGACCCGCACGAGCAGCTCGACTGCATCGTCGTCGTGAGCCAGCCCTGGACGGTGGACAACGGCTTCATCACGCCGACCTTCAAGGTCAAGCGCAACCGCATCGAAGAGGTTTACGGGGCCATGTTCGAGCGCTGGGTTTCGGCGCACAAACGGGTGGTCTGGTATCAGGGGTAAGCGGGGATGCCGAAAGTGCCGTTCACCACTTCGACGAAGCTGCGCTCTTCGCTGACGATGAAACGCCTGGTCTGCGCGAAGGCGAAGTTCTCGCGCCCCTCGGCGTCGGTTTTCAAGCGCGCGCGGTAGGTCTCGTAAGCGGCGAGCGACTCGAAAGCGATCAAGCCCCAGGCCACGTCGTTCGTGCCTTCGTGCGGCAGAAAGTAACCCACCAGGTGGCCGCCGCAGCGCGGGATGATGCGGCCCCAGTTCTCCGCATATTCCTTGAAGGCCTCGCGCTGGAACGGGTCGATGCGGTAGCGGATGAAGCAGGTGAGCGTCACGAAAATCTCCACGGGTTGAATGAAGGCCACGATAGCCGCGTTGCCCGCGTCGATGGTTCGTCTAAGATCGAACCATGAAAGACGGCCCCAGCATCGTGCGCGTCGCTGCGCTGATCGGCGACCACGCGCGCGCCGAGGTGCTCACCGCGTTGCTGGCCGACCGCGCGCTCACCGCCACCGAACTGGCGGGCATCGCCGGCGTCACCAAGCAGACCATCAGTGCGCACCTGGCGAAGCTGCTCGATGCGGGGCTGGTCAGCGTCGAACACCAGGGCCGCCACCGCTACTTCCGCCTCGCCGACCACGACGTGGCGCAGCTGCTCGAATCGTTGATGGGCGTGGCCTTTCGCACCGGCGCCGTACGGCTGCGTTCGAGCCCGCGCGAGCCGGCGCTGCGCAAGGCACGGGTCTGCTACGACCACCTGGCCGGCGAATTCGGCGTGCTCGCGTTCGAGGCCTTGCTGGCGCGCCGCGTGTTCAAGTCGGACACCAACGGCCTCACGCTCACGAACGCCGGTGCCGCCTGGTTCGCCGAACTCGGCATCGACGCTGCCGCGGCGGCATCGAAGCGCCGCGCTTTCTGCCGGCCCTGTCTCGACTGGGGCGAGCGCCGCCACCACCTCGGCGGTGCGCTCGGCACCGCGCTGCTGGAGCGCCTGTTCACGCTCGGCTGGGCGCGCCGCACGAAGGACTCGCGTGTCGTCGGCTTCACGCCCCAAGGCGAGCTGGCGTTTCGTGCCCTGTTCGCTGCCGCATGACGAGAACTTCGCGCTTCGGCGCCTGCCGCGCAGCGTAAAGTCGAGCCCACCGGCCGCACCGAACCCATGACCGAAGCCCCTCGCCACCCGCGCCCCGCCATCAGCTGCGTGGTGCCCGCTTTCAACGAAGCGGCCAACCTCGAGCCGATGCTGACCGGCCTGACAGCGCAGCTCGCGGCGCTGACGGATCGGTGGGAAGTGATCGTCATCGACGACGGCAGCCGTGACGCCACGCCCGCCGCGATGGCGCCCTGGCTCACGCGCCCCGGCGTGCGCTACGTGCGCCTGTCGCGCAACTTCGGCAAGGAAGCGGCGCTCACCGCCGGCATCGACCGCGCCGTGGGCGAGGTCGTGTTGTTGATGGACGCCGACCTGCAGCACCCCGCGTCGCTCGTGCCCGAGATGCTCGCCGCGTGGGTCGGCGGTGCCGACATGGTCTGCGCCGCGCGCGCTTCGCGTGCCGACGAAAGTCTGGCCAAGCGGCTCGGCACCGCGCTGTTCTACGCGCTCGTCAACCGCGACGCGGCGGTGCAGATCCCGGTCGACGCCGGCGACTTCCGGCTGATGGACCGGCGCGTGGTCGACGCGCTCAAGTCGCTGCCCGAACGCAACCGTTTCATGAAGGGCCTGTACGCCTGGGTCGGCTTTCACAACGTGATCATTCCGTATGTGCCGAACGAGCGTTTGTCGGGCACCACCACGTTTTCGATGCGCCGCCTGGCGCGGCTGGCTTTCACCGGCGTGACCGCGTTCACCAACGCGCCACTGCGCTTGTGGAGCGCGCTCGGTGTCGTGATCGCGCTGTTCGCGCTGGCCTTCGGTGGCTGGATCGTGATCGAGCACTTCATCTACGGCAGCGATGTGCCGGGCTGGGCCACGCTCGTCACCGGCATGGCGTTTTTCAGCGGCGTGCAGTTGCTGTCGATCGGCATCCTGGGCGAGTACGTGGGCCGCATCTTCGACGAGGTCAAGCAGCGGCCGGTCTACGTCGTCGGCCTTGAGGCCGGCCACGGTGCCATCGCCTCGCCGAGCCAGCCGCACGCATGAAGATGGCCGACGCGAAGCGGGCGCGCGTGCTGGCGTTGTGCGCCGACGACTTCGGCCTGGCGCCCCGCATCTCGGCCGGCATTGCGCGGCTCGCGCAGGCGCAGCGCCTGACCGCCATTTCTTGCATCACCAACTCGCCGCACTGGGAGGCCAGCGCGCCGTTGCTCGCAAAGCTGCCGGCGTCGGTCGACACCGGCTTGCACATCAACCTCACCGAAGGCCGGCCGCTGAGCCCGCGGCTTGCCAAGCTGTGGCCGAAGCTGCCCTCGCTGCCGCTGCTGATCGTGCGTGCGCACCTCGGGCTGCTGCCACGCGCCGAGCTGCGCAGCGAAGTGCATGCGCAGCTCGCGGCCTTTCGCGCCGCCACCGGCGTGGCGCCGAAGTTCATCGATGGGCACCAGCACGTGCACCACCTGCCGGTGCTGCGCGGCATCATTCTCGACATGGTCGAACACGTGCAGCCGCTGCCTGCATTGCGCAACACCGGGCGGGTGCTCGGCCCGGGCTCGGGCACCAAACGCTGGCTGATCGAAAACACCGGCGGTCGCGCGCTGGCGCGCGAACTCGCGCAGCGCGTGATGCTGCACAACCCGGCGCTGCTGGGTGCCTACGATTTCCTCGATCCGAACTACCGTGCCTTGATGCAGGCCTGGCTCGCCGAGTTGCCGCGCGAGGGCGGTCTGTTGTTCTGCCACCCCGGCGAAGCGGCCGCAGGGGACCCGCCCGATGCGATCGGCCCAGCGCGGGTGCGCGAGCTGGCCTACCTGGGCAGCGACACGTTTGCGCAAGACCTGGCGGCAGCGAAGGTCACGCTCGGGCGCGTCTGGCAAAGCGGCGCGGCGCCCGCTGCCAAAAGCTGAAGCGGCACACCCTTCAGCGGAAGGTCCAGGCCCGGTTGACGGCGAAGGTCAGCACCAGGCTCAGGCCGGTCGCGAGCATCTGCGCCAGCACGTAGTGCAGGCCCAGCCGCACCGCGAGCGCCACCACCGCCATCCCGAGCACGGCGCCGAGCAGCGCTGTCGCCTGAAAGCGTGGCCACGACGCTCGCACGTCGCCGCGGTGCGCGAACGTGAACCAGCGGTTGCCCGCATAAGCGAGCTGCGCGCCGACCACGGCGCCGAAACCCGACGCCAGCCACGCCGGCCAGCCGAAGTGTTCCACGCACAACACCAGCAGCGCGTAGTGCAGCGCGGTGGCAACCGCACCGACGGCGGTGTAACGAATGAAATGCCGCATGCCTTCGCTGCGTGTCAGGGGCAGGCGTGCATCGGCGCGCGCCAGAGCTCGGTGCGCGCGTCGGCGAAGGTGCGCGTGATGCCGCCGAGCCCGGCCACCTGCGGCGCTCTGCCGGGGTCGACGACGAACCAGACCGTGCCGCTGCCGCACAGCAGTGCATCGAGCCGGTCGAGCGGGCGCAACAGCTCGCGGCCGAGCGCGGGGTTGAAGCGCGCGGCGTCGAACAGCTCTTTGCGCCAGTTGTCGCGCGTGGGAAGCAGCGGGTCGGCCCAGTCGCTGGCGATGATCACGGGGGCTTTCAGGCGCGCGTCGAACGGCATGTCGTAGAAATATTCATCGACCATCACGACCCGGTCGCCCGAGCCGATCTGCGCGGCCAATGCCAGCGACGCCGCGTGGTTCGACTTCGGCGCTGCCCAGGCGAAGGCCGCGACGATCGCCACGCACACCAGCGCCGAGGCGCCCATCACCCACGGCCAAATGCGGCCGCGCCCTTGCGCCAGCGGAAGTGCCAGCAGCGCGCACCACGGCGCAAGCGCAGGCAGCACATAACCGACGAGTTTGGAGCTCGGCAACGAGAAGAAGCCGACCACCGCCACGATCCACCACGCGCACAGGCCGATGCGCGCGTCGCGCTTCCCCCACGCGCGCTGCGCCGCCTGCGGCAGCCACGCGCTCCAGGGCAGCGTCAACGCCGGCAGCACGACGATGAAAAACCAGAACGGGTGCACGTTGTTGAAGTTCGACTGCGCGAAGCGGCGGAAATGCTGCTCCATGAAAAAGTAGTCGAAGAAGCCGGGGTAACGCTGCTGCATCGCCACGAACCAGGGCGCTGCGACGAGCGTGAACGCGAGCAGGCCGAGCGGGTGCAGCAGCCGAAACACCTCGCGCCAGCGGCCTTGTGCGAGCAGCCACGGGCCGATGACGAGCGCGGGCAGCACGAAGCCGATCAGCCCCTTGGCGAGCATCGCCAGCGCGCAGGCCACCCAGCCCGCCACCAGCCAGTTGAGTTGCACGCGCGGCGGCTCGTCGAGCGCGCGCGCGAAAGCGAGCACAGCGGCGCTGATGAGGCCGGCCACCAGCATGTCGTGGTTCGCGTATTGCGCGCCGATGAAAAAGAACGGGCAGGTCGCGAGCACACCGAGCGCGATCGCCGCCGTGCGCGCGCCGTGCCAGCGCCGCAGCGCGAAGTAAAGGCCCGCGCCCATCAGCCAGGCACCGAGCATCGAGGCGAAACGCGCCGTGTAGGCGTGGGTGCCGACGAGTTGCATCGCCGCCATGTCGAGCCAGTAGAACAGCGGCGGCTTGTGGAAGAACGGCAGGCCGTTGAGCGTGGGCACAAGGCCGTCGCCCAGCAACATTTCGCGCGCGACGCTGGCGTAGCGGCCTTCGTCGGGCAAGAGCAGCGGTCGCCAGCCGAGCGTGGCGAGCAGCCACACCGCGAACAGGCCGAGCAAGGCCGGCGCCGATTGAAGCCGCGCCGACCACGGCGGTGGCGCGCTGCGGTGGTCGCCGGGGTCGCCGTGGTGGTTCGATGAAGAGGGCATGGGGTCGAGGGCGGGGTGCTCGTGTGCAGGTAGGGCGGCGCGCGACATTAGACCATTCGCCCGCCACGCAAAGCAGGCCCGCGGACAGGGCTACCGCAAGCCGCTTAGCATCGATTCATGAGCGCACCTTCTTCCACGCTGATACAGCTTCCCCTGTTCCCGCTGCAGAGTGTGCTGTTCCCCGACGGCTCGCTGCCACTGCGCATCTTCGAAGTCCGCTACCTCGACATGATCGGCCGCTGCCACAAGGCCGGCGAACCGTTCGGCGTGGTGTGCCTAAGCGAAGGCCGCGAAGTGCGCCAGCGCGCCAGCCAAGACGGCAGCGTCAAACCGTCGGGCGATGGCTTCGCGCACGAAGCCTTCTTCCCGGTCGGCACGCTGGCCCGCATCACGAAGTTCGAGCGCCCGCAGCCCGGCCTGATGGTGATCGGCTGCGTCGGCGCGCAGCGCTTTCGGGTTCAGCGCAGCGAGCAGTTGAAACACGGCCTCTGGGTCGCCGACGTCGAGCTGCTCGCCGACGACGCGGTGGTGCCCGTGCCCGACGACCTGCGCTTCACGCGCGAGGGCCTGCAGGACCTGGTGCGTAACATCGAACTCAGCGTCGAACAAAGCGGCGAGGCCGGATTCGAGATGCCGCTGCTCCAGCCCTACCGCTGGGACGACTGCGGCTGGCTCGCCAACCGCTGGTGCGAGATGCTGCCGCTCAACCCCGAGCTGAAGCACCGCTTCATGGCGCTCGACAGCCCCGTGCTGCGACTCGAACTGGTGGCCGACACGCTCGGCCAGATCGGCTTCACGGCATCACCCCCGACATGAACGGAACACCGACGATGAAACACCGCACGCTGGGCCCCGCCCGAACCCCCGTCTCCGCCCTCGGCCTGGGCTGCATGGGGATGAGCGAGTTCTACGGCGCGAGCGACGACAGCCAGTCGCTCGCCACGCTGGCGCGCGCGCTCGAACTCGGCGTGAATTTTCTCGACACCGCCGACACCTACGGCCTGGGCCACAACGAAAGCCTGATCGGGCGCTTCATCAAGGAAGGCGGGGCCGCGCGGCGCGCGCAGGTCGTGGTCGCCACCAAGTTCGGCATCGTGCGCGAACCGGGCCGATACGAGCGCCGCATCGACAACAGCCCCGCGTACATCCGCAGTGCCTGCGAGGCTTCGCTGCAGCGCCTGGGCGTGGACAGCATCGACCTGTACTACTGCCACCGCCGCAACCCCGCCGTGCCGATCGAAGACATGATGGGTGCGCTGGCCGACCTGGTGCGGGCCGGCAAGGTGCGCCAGCTCGGCTTGTCGGAAGTGTCGGTCGAGAGTTTGCGCAAGGCCTGCGCGGTGCACCCGGTCGCGGCGGTGCAGAGCGAGTACTCGTTGTGGTCGCGCGAGCCCGAGGGCGGCATGTTGCAGGCCTGTGGCGAACTCGGTGTCAGCTTCGTCGCTTACAGCCCGCTCGGCCGCGCTTTCCTGACCGGCACGGTGACGACGGCCTCTCTGGCCGACAACGACTTCCGCAAACACAGCCCGCGTTTTGCCGGCGAGGCCGAGGCCACCAACCGCCAGCTGGTCGAAAGCCTGCGCGGCATGGCCGAAGCGCTCGGCATGAGCAACGCGCAGCTCGCGCTCGCGTGGTTGCTCGACAAGCACCCGCACCTGCTGCCGATCCCCGGCACGCGGCGCATTGCCTACCTCGAACAGAACGTCGCCGCGGCCGACAAGGCGCCGCTGACCGGCCCGCAACTCGCGGCGCTCGACGATCTCTTCGACCCGGCCCGTGTGGCCGGCGCGCGCTACCCGGCGGCGGGCATGGCCGGCATCGAGTAGGTGCCCGTCGGCGTCGCGGTTAGCATCGCTCGCATGCGGCGATACGACCTCGACTGGCTGCGCATCACGGCCTTTGCCTTGCTGATCGGCTACCACGTCGGCATGCTCTACGTGCCGTGGGACTTTCACGTCAAGAGCGACTACCGCGGCGGGCCCGGGTTGACGGCATTGATGCTGGCCTCGAACCCGTGGCGCCTGCCGCTGCTGTTCGTGATCTCGGGGGCCGCCACGGCGTTCATGGCGCGCGGCCTCGGGCGCGGTGCGCTGGCGTGGCAGCGGGTCCAACGGCTGCTCATTCCGCTCGTCTTCGGCATGGCGGTCGTGGTCGTGCCGCAGGTTTACTTCGAGGTGACCGAGGCGGGCCGCTACGGCGGTGACTTCATGGCGTTCTGGGGCCGCTACCTGCATCGCGACCAGAGCTTCGGCACGCCGATCCCGACCTGGAACCACCTCTGGTTCGTGGCCTACCTGCTGGTCTACACGCTGATCGTGGTGGCTCTGGCACCGAAGGCCCGCGCGATCGACGAAGCGCCCGCCGAACCCTCGCGCGCCGCCGTCGTGGCCCTGCTGCTCGGCCCGTGGTTCGTGCTGTGGGTGCTGCGCATGACGCTCTTCCCGCTGTTCGGCAGCAACCACGCGATGGTGCGCGACTGGTACGACCACACGCTGTACTTCGGCATGTTCCTGTTCGGCTTCACGCTCGTGCGCCAGCCGGTGCTGTGGCTCGCGATCGACCGACTGCGCTGGCCGGCGCTGGTGCTTGCCTTGCTCGGTGCGCTGGTGTTCATCGGCCTGTCATTGGGTTGGGGCGATGCTTTTGCACCCGGTGAGTGGCAGCGCTCGGTGGGCCGCGCCGGGCGCGAGGCACAGGCCTGGGGCGCCGTGCTGGCCGCGCTCGGTTTCGGCCAGCGCCACCTGAACCACGACCACCGATGGCGCGCCTACCTCGTCGAGGTGATCTTCGCGTACTACATCGTCCACCAGACCGCGCTGATCGCGCTCGCGGTCTGGCTCAAGCCCTTGCAGCTGGGCGGTGCGCTCGAGGCCGCGCTCATCGTGGCCGGCACGGCGATCGCCTGCGTGGTCAGCGCCGAAGTGGCGCGGCGCATCAAGTGGCTGCGGCCGCTGTTCGGGTTTCGGCCCACGCCGAGCGCGGTCAGTCGACCTTCGCTCCAGACACCTTGACGACCTGCGCCCACTTCTTCGTTTCGGCGGCGATGAAGCGTGCGAACTCGGCGGGCGGCTGGCCTCCCGGAATCGCGCCTTGCGACAGCAGCCGCTCCTTGAAGGTCGGTGACTCGAAGGCCCTGGCCGTTTCCTGCTGGATGCGGTTGACGATCTCGGCCGGTGTGCCGGCCGGCGC
Organism: Rhizobacter sp.; assembly: GCA_025359585.1. Classification (GTDB taxonomy): domain Bacteria; phylum Pseudomonadota; class Gammaproteobacteria; order Burkholderiales; family Burkholderiaceae_C; genus LMDS01. Next base: position 15,325 of record JANYFX010000438.1, read on the forward strand.
CAGCAGCCCGAACCACGAGCTCGCGTCGAAGCCTTTCACCGGGCCGGCCTCGGCGATCGTCGGCACGTCGGGCAAGGCCGCGCTGCGCTGCGCGCTCGTCACCGCCAGCGCCTTCAGCTTGCCGGCCTTGATCTGTGGCAGCGCCGAGGGCAGGTTGTCGAACATCAGGTCCATCGTGCCGGCGATCAGGTCGAGCAGCGCCGGGCCCGAGCCGCGGTACGGGAAGTGCAGCATGTAGGTGCCGGTCATGCTCTTGAACAACTCGCCGCTCAGGTGGATCGAGGTGCCGTTGCCGCTCGACGCCATGTTCAGCTTGCCCGGGTTCGCCTTGGCATAGCGGATCAGGTCGGCCACGCTGTTGATCTTGTATTCCGCCGCCTTGGCCGGGTTGATGACCAGCACGTTGGGCACGCCGGCCACCAGCACGATCGGAGCGAAGTCGCGCGCGGGGTCGAAAGGCATCTTCGGGTACAGCGCCGCGTTGATCGCCTGCGTGCCCACGGTGCCCATCAGCAGGTTGTAGCCGTCGGGTGCCGACTTCGCGATCGCGTCGGCGCCGAGGTTGCCGCCGGCACCGGGTTTGTTGTCGATGATGAAGGTCTGGCCGAAGGCCTTGCTCAGCTCGGGCGCGAGCGCACGCGCCAGGATGTCGGTGGTGCCGGCCGGTGCGAAGGGCACGACGATGCGCACCGGCTTGTTCGGCCACGCGGCCTGCGCGAACAGTGCGCCCGGAACGAGTGAAGCGCCCACGCTGGCGAGCAGCTGGCGGCGGCGAATGAAATGCATGTCGGAACCCTCTTGAACGCGGCGCCCCTGCGCGCGAGAACGGAGTGTCTCGCAGTGGCGGCAGGGTGGTTCTGAGGGCTTGCCCGTGGGCGTGGGACCGGGGCGGCGGGAAAAAAATAAGGGGAGCGGGACAGATGGTGTCGGGGCTCGCTCTCGACTCCCCCCGACCTGCCCGCTCCCCTGTGGACCGTGTGCGTCCCCCGAAAAGCGGTCTGGCGAATTCGGTTCAGCGTGCGGCGCCCGGCCGCTGGAACAGCGACAGTTGTGCCGGCGCACGGCTGCTTTGCAGCACGTGCGAGGTGCTCGGCGGCAGGGCCGCCAAAGGGGCGGCGCTGCGCCGCAGTGCGGCGTTGGCTTTCAGGCTGCCGCCGTGGATCGGTGTGAGTGCGCGAGGAGGTGCCATGGTGTTTCTCTCTTCTCGCCTCATTGGCCTGCGCCGTGCCCGAACTCGCTCTGGGCAAAGGCTGCGAGCGGGCCGGTGACCGGCAGAAAAACGCTGGCCGCACGGCCGACCCAACCCGACAGATCCATGGCCGTCGGAAAACGCGCGGCGGCGGGTTGCGTCAGGCGCAGCATCGAGGAGACGCCGCTGCGGCAGCTCGGGCCGGTGGGGCGCGCGCGGCGCGCGAGGGCGGTGGTTTTGGTGCGGAACAGCGGCATGGCAACGACGTCCTTGTAAGCTGGTTTCGGCGCGGGCTTCGTGGGCTTCGGCTCGAACTCTCTGAGCCATCCTTTTTGCAACCTCTGTGCCAAGCTGGCGCGCGAATCAAAGTGCGGCTTTTTCACGTTCTGCGACACGAAGCGCTACACGCCCCTGTCGAAAATCGGCCGAACAGTAAGCAAACGCTTACAGCCCCGACTTGTTTGGTCGGGGCTGGCCTTGTCAGGCCGCCGCTTGGTAACCGCGCGGAATGGCTCCCAGTAACCGGCGCGTGTATTCCTGCTGCGGCGCGTCGAGGATCTGCGCCACGCTCGCCTGTTCGACGACCTCACCGTCTTTCATCACCATCACTTCGTCGGCCATGAAGCGCACCACGGCCAGGTCGTGGCTGATGAAGATGTAGGCGAGCCCCAGCTCGTCCTGCAGATCCTTCAGCAGGTTCAGCACCTGCGCCTGCACCGACACATCGAGCGCGCTGACCGCTTCGTCGAGCACCAGCACCTCGGGGTCGAGCGTCAGGCAGCGTGCGATCGCCACGCGCTGGCGCTGGCCGCCGGAGAACTCGTGCGGGTACTTGTCCATCGCGGCTTCGTCCAGGCCGACCTTCACGAGCAGCGCCCGCGCCCGTGCTTCGCGCTCGTCGTTGTCTTTGCCGATGCCGTGGATCGTCATCGGCTCGACCAGCGTCTGGCCGACCGTGAACCGCGGGTTCAGTGACGCATACGGGTTCTGGAACACGACCTGGATGCGCTTGCGCATCGGCAGCATCTGTGCCTTGCTCAAGCCCAGCAGGTCGATGCCGTCGAAGGTGACGCTGCCGCCCACCGGGCCGCCGCTGGGCTCGTGCAGGCGCAGCAGCGCCAGGCCCATCGTCGTCTTGCCCGAGCCCGACTCGCCGACCACGCCGAGTGTGTGGCCCTGGCGCAGCTTGAACGTGGCACCACGCACCGCCTTGAATTCCTTGCGGCCGAACACGCCGCTTTGCAGCCAGAAGCTCTTCGTCAGGCTGCTCGCTTCGATGATGACGCGCGCGTTCGGGTCCTTCGCCTTGTGGGTGATCGCGGCGGCGCGGCCGGCGATGTGGTCGTCGATCACCATCAGGCGCGGCGCGCGTTGTTCGAGCGTCGGCCGGCAGGCCAGCAGCGCCTTCGTGTACGCGTCTTTCGGCTCGGCAAAGATGCCGGCCACCGCGCCCTGCTCACGCACCGTGCCCTGGCGCATCACGACCACGTGGTCGGCGATCTCGCCGACCACGCCGAGGTCGTGGCTGATGAACAGCATGCTCATCTGGTGGCGCGACTTGAGCCCCGCGAGCAGCTCCATGATCTGGCGCTGGATCGTCACGTCGAGCGCCGTGGTCGGCTCGTCGGCGATCAGCAGCTTCGGTTCGCAGGCCAGAGCCATTGCAATCATCACGCGCTGCTGCTGGCCGCCCGACAGCTGGTGCGGGTAGGCCGACAGGCGCCGCTTCGGCTCGGGCATGCCCACTTCATTGAGCAGCGCTTCGGCGCGGGCCATCGCCTGTTTTGCGCTCAGCCCCAAGTGCTTGATCAGCGGCTCGCAGATTTGCTGGCCGACCGTGAACACCGGGTTCAGCGAGGTCATCGGATCCTGGAACACGCAGGCGATTTCCTTGCCGCGCAGCTTCTGCAGTTCCGCCAGCTTTGTTGCCAGCATGTCGCGGCCCTGAAACGTGATCGCGCCGCTGCGCTCGGCGTTGTCGGGCAGCAGGTTCAGGATCGACATCGCGGTCACGCTCTTGCCCGAACCCGACTCGCCGACGAGCGCGATGGTCGTGTTCTCGGGCACGTCGAAGCTCACGCCCTTGACGGCCTCGAAGCGCTGCACCACGCCGTTGGTCTTGCCGAGGCGGAAGGCGACCCGCAGGTCCTTGATCGACAACAGCATGCTCACTCCAGGCCGCGCAGTTTGGGATCGAGCGCATCACGCAGCGCATCGGTCATCAGCGAAAACGCGGTGACGAACACCGCCATGAAGAGCGTGGCGGCCGCGAGCTGCCACCACTGGCCGAGGATCAGCTGGCTCTGTGCTTCGGCGAGCATCGTGCCCCACGAGACCTGATCGACGCCGACACCGAGACCCAGGTACGACAGGATCACTTCCGACTTGATGAAACCGACGACGTGGATCGAGAGCTGCACCAGCACCACGTGGCTGACGTTGGGCAATATGTGGCGGAACATGCGCGAGCTCGTGCGCGCGCCGATCGCTTCGGCCGAGCGCACGTAGTCGCGCACCGCGTGTTTGATGAACTCGGCGCGCACCAGCCTGTAGATGCCGGTCCAGCCCGCGAGGCCGAGGATCAGCACCACCGAGCCCACACCGCGCGGGAACACCGCCGCAAAAGCGAAGATCAGCAGGATGCCCGGGATCGCGGTGAAGACGTTGTAGAGCCACTCGAGGAAGTCGCCGGCCCTGCCGCCGAAGAAGCCGGCGATGGCGCCCAGCAGCGTGCCGATGAAGGTCGCGAGCAAGGCCGCCGAGACACCGACCAGGATCGACACCTGCGCGCCCTTGGTCGCCTTGGCCAGCACATCGCGGCCGAGCCGGTCGCCGCCGAAGGGCAGTGTCTGCGCCTTCACGGTTTCGGTGGTCTTGTACTTCTTCGCCGCTTCGTCCCATTCCTTGTAGCGCGGGGCGAGCGGGTCGATCGCCGAGATGTCGACGTTCGGGCCGGTGGGCGCGGCGATGGTGGTGCTTTCGGTCGCGGCCGCCGGGCCCATGAAGGTCGGCGGCGCGTCGGGCACGCCGAGTTCGGCTTGCCAGTCTTTGGCGACGAAGCCGAGGCCGGCCGCGATCACGACGAGCAGGAACAACACGACGACCACCAGCGAGACCATGCCGACGCGGTCGGTGCGAAAACGCGTGGCCGCGGCCGACCAGACGCCGCGCGCGCGGCTCTGGCTCGGCGTGAGTTGCGGGCTTACCAACACCGAGCTCATTTCAGCACCACCCGTGGGTCGACCAGCTTGTAGAGAACGTCGGTCAGCAGGTTGACGAACATCGTGATCACCGCCGTGTAGATCGCGAACGCCTGAATCACGGGATAGTCGCTGCGGTTCACCGACAGCCACAGTTCACGCCCGAGCCCCGGGATCGAGAAGAACACCTCGATCAGGAACGAGCCGACGAAGATGCCCGGCAGCGCCACGGCCACGTTGGTCAGGATCGGGATCATCGCGTTGCGCAGCACGTGCTTGAGCAGGATCGTCTGCTCGGTCAGGCCCTTGGCGCGCGCGGTGCGCACGTAGTCGTGGCCGATCTCGTCGAGAAAAAAGCTGCGGTAAAGCCGTGTTTGTGGCGCCAGCGACACCAGCACCGCCAGCAGCACCGGCAGCGGCGCATAGACGCGCAGGTTGGTCCACACGCTGTCGCTCCAGCCCTGCACCGGGAACAGCCCGAGCTGGAAGGCGAACACGTACTGGCCCAGGATCACGTAGACCAGGAACGAGACCGACATCGCCACGGTGGTGAGCACCATGATG
>JANYFX010000449.1 GCA_025359585.1 Rhizobacter sp.
TACACGGCAGCGCGCCTGCTCGAGATCCTGTCGCGCAGCAAGAACCCGAGCGCGGTGCTCAACGCCTTGCCCACGAGCTTCAGCACGCCCGAGCTGAACGTGCGCTGCGCCGAGGGCGAAGCGCCGCGCATCGTGGAGCAACTGCTCGCGACCGCGAAGTTCCCCGGGGCGCACGAGATCGTCACGATCGATGGCCTGCGCGCCGAATACGACGACGGCTTCGGCCTGATCCGTTCGTCCAACACCACGCCGGTGCTGGTGCTGCGTTTCGAGGGCCACACGCCGGCCGCGCTGAAGCGCATCGAAACCGAATTCATGGCGGCGCTGCGGGTTGTCAAACCCGACGCGCAGATTGCGGCGGCCGTGCATTGAACCTGGTCGCGTTTTGCGCATCCTGATCGTCAAGCTCTCGTCGCTCGGCGACGTGGTGCACAGCATGCCGGTCGTGCACGACATCCTCGCGGCGCACCCGGGTGCCGCGATCGACTGGGTCGTCGAGCCCGGTTTCGCGCCGCTGCTGCGGCGGGTGCAGGGCATCGGCAACGTCATCGAATGTGCGCTGCGACGCTGGAGCAAAGCCTGGTGGACGGCACCGGTGCGCGCCGAGTGGCGCGCCTTTCGCGTGCGGCTGCAGCAGAACCACTACGACGCGGTGATCGACCTGCAGGGCCTGACCAAGTCGGCCGTGATCGCGCGGCTGGCTCACGGTGTGAGCTACGGTCTGGCGAACCAGACCGAAGGCGCGAGCCACGAGTGGCCGGCGCGCTGGCTGGTCGACCACGCGATCAGTGTGCCGCCGCGCATCCACGCGATGGACCGCGCCCGCGTGCTCGTCGGCGCTGCGCTGCACTACGCGCCCGAAGGTGCGCCGCGTTATGGCCTGCGCGCCGGTGCGGCGACGGCCCGGCCTGGTAGCGCGCCGACGGTGGTGTTCGTGCACGGCACGTCGCGCGACGACAAGCTCTGGCCGCAGGCCAACTGGGTCCAGCTCGGCAAACGTTTTCTCTCGGCGGGCTGGTCGATCGCGCTGCCGCAAGGCAACGAAGCCGAACAAACGCGCGCCGAGCTGATCGCCGCGGCCTGGCAGTTCGACCAAGTGATGCGCGTCGATGTCTGGCCCAGCCTGTCGCTCGACGCCGTGGTCGACCGCATGGCGGCCACGCAGGGTGTGATCGGTGTCGACAGCGGCCTGAGCCACATCGCCGTGGCGCTCGATCTGCCGCACGTGCAGATCTACAACTTCCCGACCGCGTGGCGCACCGGGCCGCAGGCCGAGCACGGGCACCGCCACCAGGTGTCGGTCGAAGGCCAATCGATTCCGTCGCTTGAAGCGGTGTGGGCGGCGTGGACGCAGGTGGCCGAGGCGGCGCGCGAATGAGCTCGCTGGCGCAGCGCGTGGCGCGCGGTGCGTATTCACTCATGCTGCGGCTGCTGCAACCGCTGTACGTGCTGCGCCTGCAGCGGCGCGGGCGTGTCGAGCCGCTGTATCGCCACGCCATCGAAGAGCGGCTCGGTGTGTACCAGGGCTCGCCGAGCGCGGGCTGGGTCTGGGTGCATGCCGTCTCGCTCGGTGAAACCCGCGCTGCCGCGGCGCTGATCGATGCGTTGCGCGCGTTGCGGCCGGGCATGCGCTTGCTGTTGACACACGGCACTGCGACCGGCCGCGAGGCTGGCGCCGAGTCGCTGCGAGAGGGCGACACGCAGGCCTGGCTGCCCTACGACACACCGGTCATCGCCGAGCGTTTCCTCCAGCACTTCAGCCCCGCGATCGGCGTGTTGATGGAGACCGAGGTCTGGCCCAATCTGCTGATGGTCGCGCAGGCCCGATCGTTGCCGATGGTGCTGGCCAACGCGCGCCTGAGCGTGAAGAGCCACCGCCAGGGCCAGCGCCTGGCCGCGTTGATGCGGCCAGCAGCACAAAGCTTTCGCCTCGTGCTGGCGCAGACCGAAGCCGACGCAGCGCGCTTGCGCGATGCGGGTGCGCTCAACGTGCACGTTAGCGGCAACCTGAAGTTCGACATGTCGCCCGACCCGGCGCTGCTGGCGCTGGGCCACGTCTGGCGCGAGGGGCTGCAACGCGACGTGGTGCTGGCCGCGATCACCCGCGAAGGCGAAGAAGCGATGTTGCTCGCGGCCTGGCCGCGGCAACCCGAACCACGGCCGCTGCTGCTGATCGTGCCGCGCCACCCGCAGCGTTTCGACGGGGTGGCCGGCTTGGTCCTCGAAGCCGGCTTCACGCTCGTGCGGCGCAGCACGTGGGGCGACGTGCCGCCTGCAGAAGCAGCGCAGGCGCAGGTCTGGCTCGGCGACTCGATGCGCGAGATGGCGCTGTACTACGGCGTGGCGCACGTTGCCTTGCTCGGCGGCAGCTTCGCAGCACTCGGTGGTCAGAACCTGATCGAAGCGGCGGCCTGCGGCTGCCCGGTCGTGATGGGGCCGCACACGTTCAACTTCGCCGAGGCGGCAGAGTTGTCGATCGCGGCGGGGGCTGCGGTCCGGGTGCCCGACATGGGCGCCGGTGTGCAGGAAGCGCTGGCCTTGTTGCAGCAGCGCGCGCGGCTCGCGGCGTGCGTGGCGAGTGCACTGGAATTTTCGGCGCAGCACCGGGGCGCTGCGCAACGCATGGCGCAGGAGATCGTCGCGCTGCTCTGACTTCTGTGGCCGCTCAGGCCTTCAACAACGCCAGTCCCTTGACCGCTTCGCTGCCCGGGAACACATCGTTGTTCAGGCTCTTGCTCGCCACTTGCAGATGGTCGGCCAGCACACCGCGCAGCAGCGCGCGCATGTCGGTCGTGATGCGCAGATCACGGCCTTCGAAACGATCGCGTTTGGCCAGCCCCGGCCAGTCGGCGAGCACCCGCCCGCCCTTGACCGCGCCGCCGAGCACGAAGGCCGCGCCGCCGGTGCCGTGGTCGGTGCCGAGCGTGCCGTTGACCGCGACCTCGCGGCCGAACTCGGTGGCGACGACGACGACGGTGCGCGCCCAGGTACCGCTTGCCAGCAGGCCTTCGCGCAATGCCGCCAGGCCCGCGTCGAGCTGGCGCAACGTGTTCGACAAGGCGCCGCTCGGATTGGCCTGGTTGGCGTGGCTGTCGAAGCCGCCGAGTTCGAGCACGGCGGCTTGCGGGCCGTTCGGCTGCGCAAGGAATTCGGCGGCGCGCTGGGCCAGCACGCTGAAGTTGCCACCGCGCCCCGGGTTGGCCATGCCCTTGTCGGCGGCCGCGTTCATGTCGTTCGGCATCGCGCCGTCGAAGTGCAGCGTCTTCGCACGCTGCAAGGCCGTGGCCAGTGCTGCGTCGTTGCCATACATCCGCTCGAGCCGCGCGACCAGGTCGGCGGAAGGGTCGGGCAGGGCCGACGGTGCCCAGGTGTCGACAAGCCCCGGCCCACGCAGCACCAGCGGCACGGCCGTGTTCAGCGCCAGGCTCTTGGCCGCGCTCGGTGCGAGTGCGCGCGCCAGCCAGCCGGTCGTGATCTCGTAGGGGCGCACGCCGCCACTTTCGAGCACCTGCTGCGCGTCGAAGTGCGAACGCTCGCGGTAGGGCAGGCCGACGGCGTGCACGACCGCGAGTTCACCGCGCCCGTACATCGCATGCAGTTCCGACAGGTTCGGGTGCAATGCGAACGTCGCGTCGAGCGTGAGCGGTGCGGCGCCGAACTGCGCGAGTGCGCCACGCGCGGCAGCGAACTCCGGGTCGCCGAGCGCGGGCACGGCCGAAAGGCCGTCCATGCCGCCGCGCAACACGACGAAGACGAAGCGGTTGGTGCTGCCGTTGCCGCCGGCGGCGAAGCTCAGCGACGACAGCGGGCCGAGCGCACCGAGGCCGAGGGCTGCGCCCACCATCCGGCGCCGCAGCGGGTTGAAGTGTCGACGATTGTTCATGGTGTTTCCTTGTGAACCGGGAGTCGCCTGTGGCTCAACGACGCTGGAATTCCGGCGCCATCAGCAGCAAGGCCAGGGCTTGCGGGCCGTCGGCCGCACGCTCGATCTGCAGCTTCGTTTCGACGGTGAGCAGCGGGCCGAGGCTTTGCGCGGCAAGCGCACGCGCGTCCATGCCGCCGCCGATGCGGTTGGCGGTGCGCGTGGACCATTCGATGCGCTTCCAGACCGCGTCGGGGCCGAGCCAGTCTTCGGCGCGGTCGCTCCAGCCGGCGGGCGAGGGCGCGGCCTGGACGCGCTGACCCAGCGCGGTCATGCCGACGGCGTTGTCGCCGCGCTCGAACAGGCTCGGCTTGATGCGCAGCACGCGCGTGGCCGAGAGCACGAACTCTTCGGGTGTCTTCAGCTTCATCGGTTGCGGGCTCCAGGCTTCGGGGCTGCGCACCAGTTCCTGGTAGACCGGCGTGAGCTGCGCGTCGTTGCGCAGGTAGGTTTGTGCGAGCCGTTCCACCAGCGCAGGCGGGGGCGTGTCGGCAACGAAGTGGCGCGCCAGTTTTGTCGCCACGAAGTGCGCGGTCGCCGGGTGAAACGCCAGGTCGTGCAGCACCCGGCGCAGCGCGTCGGGCCCCTCGGCGTAAACCTTGCCGAGCACGGTCTTCGTGCCGGGCTCGTGCCAGTTGGCGTCGAAGGCCTGGGTCGGGTCGGTGCTCTGCAGGCCGACGCGCCAGCCGGTCAGCACCCGGGCGAACGCGGTCACGTCGGCCTGGGTGTAGCTCCCGGCGCCGCCGCGCGCGCTCTCGGCGCCGAGCGTGTGCAACTCCAGCACTTCACGCGCGAGGTTTTCGTTCAGGCCGGTGACGCGCGGGCCTTCGCCCATTTGCTCGGCGCGGCGCGCGGCACGCGCAACGATGCGCGAGTGCGGTCCGGCCGACTGCACGTTGTCGAGGTAACGCAGCATCGCCGGGTGCGTGGTCGACGCGAGCAGCAGCGTCTCGAACGAGCCGGCGATGTTCGGGCGGATCGCGTCGCGCTCGAACGCACCGACCAGCCCGCGGGTCGCGCCCTTGGCGAGCGAGACCGTGAAGTGGTTGGCCCAGAAGAGTTGCAGCCTTTCCGCGAACGGGCGGGTGCTGGTCGCGGCGGTGAGCAGGCGCGAGCGCGCGTCGGCGACGATCACTTCGCGGTAGTGGCCGGCGAGCACCTGCTCGGCCGTCATGCCCGCTGGCGGGTTCTTCGCGAGCTGGCGCTTTTCGCGCTCGGCGGCCACGTGTTCGAGCGCTTGCGCCGTGCTCAGCAGGCCTTCGCCCCGCGCCGGTTCGGCCGGGCCGATCTGCCCGAGCAGCCACTGCTGCGGGTCGCTGGCGATCGCCTCCAGCGATGGCTCACCGAGACCGAAACGGTGGGCCGCGATCGCGGCTTGCAATGACGAAGTGTTGGACATGCGGTGCTCCTGACGAAACACAGCATGCCGGCATTCGGTCAAGCCGGCGTGTGTGTCGGGTCAAGAAACGTTTCCGCACCGGCAAACGTTCACAGGGCAGACCCGCAGCGCGCGGGCCGCCCGGCTTACTTCGCCAGCAGCTGGTTCAATGCGGCCACGTCTTCCGGCTTGAGCCGGCCCGAGGCCTGGCGCAATTTCAGGCTGCCGACCAGCACGTCGTAGCGCGCCTTCGCCAGATCACGGCGGGTCTGGAACAACTGGGTCTGCGCGTTCAGCACGTCGAGGTTCACGCGCACGCCGACCTTGTAGCCGAGCTGCGTGGCTTCGAGCGCGAGCTGGCTCGACGACTCGGCCGCTTCGAGCGCCTTGACCTGGGCCTTGCCCGACTCGACACCGTAGTAAGCCTGGCGCGTGCCCTGGGCCACACCGCGGCGCGCGGCCTCCAGGTCGTTGCGGGCCTTGTCTTCGAGCACCACGGTTTCTTTCACGCGGTTCTGGATCGCGAAGCCGGCGAACAAGGGCACGTTCAGCGTCACCGCGATGCCGGTCGAATTGTTCGCGCCCGACTGGTTGAAGCCAACCACCGACGAGCCGGCAATCGTGGTCACGCGGGCGTCGCCGTTGGTCGAGGCGTGGCCGCGCGTGTAGCTCGCGGTCAGGTCCACGGTCGGCAGGTGGCCGGCCTTGGCCTTCTCGGTTTCGAGCTGGGCCACTTCGAAGCCGAGCCGCGCCTTGCGCACCAGCGGGTGCTCTTCGTCGGCGCGTGTCACCCACTCGTCGACGTTGGCCGGCGTGGTCGCGGGCAAGGCGACGGGAACGACAAGCTGGTTCGGCGCCACGTTGCTGCGGCCGACGAGCTGGTCTAGCGCGATGCGCTTGGTCTGCAGGTCGTTGGCGGCGACGATCTCTTGCGCCGTGCCGAGGTCGAAGCGGGCTTGCGCTTCGCGCGTGTCGGTGATGGTGGCGGTGCCGACTTCGAAGTTGCGCTTGGCCGAGGCCAGCTGTTCCGAGATCGCGGCCTTGCTGGTGCGGGTGGTGGCGAGGGTGTCTTGCGCTGCCAGCACGTCGAAGTAGGCTTGGGCCACGCGCACGATCAGGTCCTGCTCGGCGGCTTCGAAGTCGGCGACCGACACGTCGAGGCTCTTCTGTGCTTGCGAGATCGTCACGCCGTTGGCCCGGTTGAACAGGCTCTGGCGCCCGCTCAGCGTGGCGCCTATGGCGTTGGTGCTGGTGTTGAGCGTGCTCGACGCGGGTGTGTCGGTGGTCGAGCGCGAGCCGGTCACCCCGAGGCCGACCGAAGGCAGGCGCAGCGCATTCGCCTGGTCGACGCGGTACTTCGAAGAATCGAGCAGCGCACGCGCCGACAGGTAGGTGGCGTCGTAGCCACGCGCCGCTTCATAGAGCTCCTGCAGGCTCTGCGCACGGGCGCTCGGTGCCAGCCCCAGGCCCAGGCACAGCGCGGCGGCCAGCGCCAGGGGGGCGAAGCGGCGCCCGGCGCTGGCGGGTTGGAGAAGCAGCAGACGAAGGCTCGCAACGGGCATGACGTTTCCTTGTTTCACTTGTTCGGGAAGTGCGGCGCGGGTTCAGTAGCGCGGCACGCTGGGATCGACCTGCAACGACCACGCGTCGCTGCCGCCCGCGAGGTTATAGACGGCATCGAAACCCTGGCGCTCCAGGAATGCGACGACCTGCGCGCTGCGGGCCCCGTGATGACAAATACAGACGACAGGCTGCGCCGGGTCGAGCTCGGCCAGGCGCGACGGAATGTCGTTCATCGGAATGTGCAGGCAGCGCAGGCCGCTCACGGTGACCGGCGCGAGCTGCACTTCCCAGTCTTCGCGCACGTCGAGCAGCAGCAGCGCCGTGGCGCCGGGTGCCGTCTGAAACGCGTAAAGGTCGGGGCCGCTCAGCTGTTTCATCAGAACTTGAAACGCGTGGGTTCGTCGAAGCCCTGCAGGCGCTGCGCCACGGTGTCAAACAGCACCGTGTGCTCCAGCCCTTGTTCGCCGGTGCGCGTGACCAGCATCGCGCGCATCACCGGCTCCTGGCCGACGATGGCCACGAGCCGCCCGCCGAGCTTGAGTTGCGCCAGCAGGGTGGCCGGCACTTCGGCGACCGAGCCCGAGAGCACGATCACGTCGAAGGGCGCGTCGCTCATCAGGCCCTTGGACCCGTCGGCGTGGCTCACCGTCACGTTCATCACGCCGGCGTGGCGCAGGTTCTTGTGTGCGAACTCGGCGAGGCCAGCGTCGATCTCGAGCGTGGTGACGTGCTGGGCGCGGTGCGCGAGCAAGGCCGCCATGAAACCCGAACCGGCGCCGATTTCGAGCACGCGCTCATGTTTGTGCACCGCCAGTTCCTGCAGCAGCCGCGCTTCGACCTTCGGCGCCAGCATGCACTGGCCGCCGGGCAGCGGCACTTCGGTATCGACGAAGGCCAGCGCGCGGTACGCGTCGGGCGTGAAGTCTTCGCGCTTGACGACGGCCAGCAGCTCCAGCACGCCCTGGTTCAGCACGTCCCAGGGGCGGATCTGCTGCTCGATCATGTTGAAGCGGGCTTGTTCGATGTTCATGTCGTTCACCAATGAAAATGACGTGTTCGATTCTATTTGGCGAGGGCCGGATCGACGCCCGCAGCCACCGGCTTCTTCGACGCAAAACGCCGCTTTGCCCAGGCCACCAGGTCGTCGAGATAACAGTAGATCACCGGCACCACCACGAGCGTCAGCAGCGACGACGTGATCACGCCGCCGATGACGGCCTGCCCCATCGGCGCCCTCTGCTCGGAACCTTCGGAAAGCGCGAAGGCGAGCGGCACCATGCCGAAGATCATCGCCAGCGTCGTCATCAGGATCGGCCGCAGCCGCACCTTGGCAGCGTGCAGCAAGGCTTCGGTGCGCTCCATCGGAGCTTCGCCGTTTTCGCCGGCGCGCGAACGGATGGCGAAGTCGATCAGCAAAATGGCGTTCTTGGTGACCAGCCCCATCAGCATCACCACACCGATGATGCTGAACATGTTCAGCGTCGAGCGGAACATCAGCAGAGCCAGCACCACGCCGATCAGAGTGAGCGGCAGGGCGCTCATCAGCGCCAGCGGCTGCAGAAAGCTCTTGAACTGGCTCGCCAGGATCATGTAGATGAAGACGATGGCCAATGCCAGCGCACCGATCGCGTACTGGAAAGACTCGGTCATGTTCTTGGTCGAGCCGCCGAAGCTGTAGCGGTAACCCGGCGGCCAGGCCACCGTGTCGAGCGCCTTGCGGATGTCGGTCGACACGTCGCCCGAGCTGCGGCCGAGGGCATTCGCATCGAAGTTGATCTCGCGGTTCAGGTCGCGGCGGTTGATCTGGTTCGGGCCGGTCGAGGCCGTCACGTCGGCCACTTGCGACAGACGCACCGAACGCGCCGAACCGTCGGCGGCGGCGGCCACGTTGATCGGAATGCGCTGCAGGTCGGCGATCGAGACGCGGCTTTCGGGCGCCACGCGCACGTTCACGTCGTAGTTCTCGCCGTCGGGCGCGCGCCAGTTGCCCACCGTGGTGCCCGCGACCAGTGTGCGCAGGCTCGACGCGAGCATATTGACGTTCAGGCCGGCGTCGGACGCGGCGTCGCGCTTGACCGCGATCGCGACTGTCGGCTTGTCGGGCTTGAGCGTGCTGTCGAGATCGACGAGGCCGGGGATCGCCTGCAGCTTTGGCACGATCAGGCGCGACAGGCGTTCGAGTTCGGCCAGGTCGGTGCCCTGCACCGAGAACTGCAGGCTCTTGCCCCCGCCCAGATCGGTCACGCCGATGTTGGTGACCGTGATGCCCGGAATGCGTGCCAAACGCTCGCGCAGCGGCGCGATCATCTGCGTGATGCTGCGGCTGCGCTCCTTGCGGTCGACCAGGCGCACATAGACCGCGCCATAGATCTTGCCGGCGGCCTGCCCGGCATTGATCGTGGTGACCGTGTACCGCACTTCCGGCAGCTCGCGCAGCGCCGCGTCGATCTGCTTCGCGCGCGCTTCGGTCAGCTCCAGCGACGAGCCAACCGGCGTGTAGAAGTTGAGCTGTGTCTCAGAGAAGTCGGCCTTGGGCACGAACTCGGCACCGAGCAGCGGGACGATGAAGAAGCTGCCGACGAAGGTGGCGAGTGCCAGGCCCACCGTTGCGAGCTTGTGCGCGAGCGACCACGACAGAATGCCCTGGTAGGCGCGCGACAGCCACTCGGTGAATCGGTCGAACAAGCCCGTCACGCGGCCGATGGTCTTGTCGTAGAGCGTGACCGGCGGCCCCTTGTGAACGCCGTGCGCCTGCGGGTCGTGCCAGATGCTGGAGAGCATCGGGTCGAGCGTGAAGCTCACGAACATCGAGATCAGCACCGCCGCCACGATCGTCAAGCCGAACTCGTGGAAGAACTTGCCGACGATGCCGCCCATGAAGCCGATCGGCAGGAACACCGCCACGATCGACAGCGTGGTGGCGAGCACCGCGAGGCCGATCTCGTTGGTGCCGGCCAGCGCCGCTTCGTGCGCGCTCTTGCCCATCTGCACGTGGCGCACGATGTTCTCGCGCACCACGATCGCGTCGTCGATCAACAGGCCCACGCAAAGGCTCAGCGCCATCATCGTGATGCTGTTGATCGTGAAGCCGAACAGGTACATGAAGAGGAAGGTGCCGATGAGGGCGATCGGCAAGGTCAATCCGGTGATGACGGTCGAGCGCCAGGAATTGAGGAACAGGAAGACGATCAGGATCGTCAGCGCCGCACCTTCGAAGAGTGTGCGTTTGACGTTCGCGACCGACACGCGGATCGCGCGCGAGTTGTCGCGGTTGACCTCGACCTTCACGCCCGGCGGCGTGATCGGCGCCGCG
>JANYFX010000467.1 GCA_025359585.1 Rhizobacter sp.
GTGCGCCGCCTGCGCCACCATGAAGGTGGCCGGGATGCCTGTCTGCGCCTCGGCCGCCTTCGCAGCCTGCGTATGCACACGCACGAAGTCGCTCTGGGTGGTGCTCAGATTTGCGCTCGGCTCGGTGTTCGCCGGCGCACCCGCAGCCGCCGCAGCGGGCGCCGCCAGTGCGGGCGCTGCACTGCCACTCATCTGGCGTTCGAGCTGCCGCATGATCACGTCGCTCAGGCCGCCCTTCAGGCCGGTCATCTGGTTCGCGAACTGGGTGTCGAGCATCTCGGTGCCCATCTGCGTGCCGGCGTTGTCGAGCATGCCGGACGACATGGTGGCTTCGCGCATGCTCTTCATCAGCTGCTGCATGAAGAGCGCTTCGAACTGCTTGGCCGCCATCTTGATGGCAGCCTTCGGGTCGCTGGCGGCGCGCGCTTTCAGCGCGTTGCCGGCCGGGTCGCGCAGTGCGTCGAGCGATGCGCTGCTTTCGATGCCGGTGGAAGGCAAACGCGAGATGGCCATCTCAGATCACCTCGATTTCGGCGTTCAAGGCGCCGGCGGTTTTCATCGCCTGCAGGATCGCCAGCAGGTCTTGCGGCGTGGCGCCGAGCGAGTTGAGCGCTTTCACCACGTCGGCCAGCTTGGTGCCGGCCGGCAACTGGATCAGCGAGCCGGGTTCTTGTTTGATCGTGATGTCGGCGCGCTCTTTCGAGACCGTGGTGCCGCCGCTCGACAAGGGCGAAGGCTGGCTGATGACGGGCGTGGTGCTGATCGTGACCGACAGGCTGCCGTGCGCGACCGCGCAAGCATTCAAGGTCACGTTCTGGTTCACCACCACCGAGCCGGTGCGCGCGTTGATGACGATCTTGGCGCTCGGCGCGGCCAGTTCGAGCGGCAGGTTTTCGATCTCGGCGAGGAAGCTGACACGCGCGTCGGAGCCTTCGGGCATGCGCACGCGCACCACCCGGCCGTCGAGCGCCTGTGCGGTGCCTTCGCCCATCTTCCTGTTGATGGTTCGGGCCACTTCGCGGGCGGTGTTGTAGTCGTTCGAATTGAGGTCGAGCTGCAGCGTGTCGCCCTGGTTCAGCGAAGTGGGCACGGCGCGCTCGACCGTGGCACCTTCGGGCACACGGCCGGCGCTCAGGTGGTTGATCTGCACCTTCGAGCCTGCGGCCGATGCGCCTGCGCCACCCACAATCAGGTTGCCTTGAGCGAGCGCGTAGATCTGCCCGTCGGCGCCCTTGAGCGGCGTGGCGATCAGCATGCCGCCGCGCAACGACTTGGAGTTGCCGAGCGACGAGACATTCACGTCGATCTGCTGGCCGGGCTGTGCGAACGGCGGCAGCTGCGCAGTGACCATCACGGCCGCCACGTTCTTGAGCTGCATGCTGGTGCCGGGCGGCACGCTCACGCCCATTTGTTGCAGCAAGGCGTTGATGCTCTGCTGTGTGAACGGCGCCGAGGTGGTCTGGTCACCGGTGCCGTCGAGGCCGACGACCAAGCCGTAGCCGATCAACTGGTTGAAACGCACGCCTTGCACGCTGGCCACTTCTTTCAGCCGCATCGCGTGGGCCGGGGCCGGCCACCACAAGGCCGCGCTGGCCATCAGTGTGGCCAGGATGATCAGCGCGCGGATCAGCTTGTCGGTGGTGGGAAGGGGGGTGAGCATGGTGGGAGCATCCGTTGATGTTCCCGATTCTGGAGAAACTTAAACCGGCAGAACGCTCAAAAAGAAGCGCCCCAACCAGCCAATTCCCTGCGCATCGGCCTGCGCGCCACGGCCACGCTGCTCGATGCGCACGTTGGCGATCTGCGCCGAGGGCACGCTGTTGCCGGTCTGGATGGCGCGCGGGTCGACCTGGCCCGAAAAGCGCAGCACGTCGACGTTGTGGTTCACGCCGATCTGTTTTTCGCCGGCGATGATGAGGTGGCCGTTCGGCAAGACCTCGATCACCGTGGCGGTGATCGTGCCCGAGAAGTCGTTGCTGTTTTCGGTGCTGCCCTTGCCGGCAAAGGTGTTGCCCGAGGTGGCGCCGATGGTGGCGCGCGCGGCCGTGAAAGAGTTCGCCGAAATGCCGGGAATGGCGGTGATGCCGGCCGACAGACCCCCGGTCTTGTCGATCGAGCTCGTGCTCTTTTGCGTGGCGCTGACCTTCTCGACGATCTGCACCGTGATCACGTCGCCCACCAGGCGCGCGCGGTGGTCTTCGAACAGCGGCCGGTACTGGCCGGCCTGGAAGATCGAACCATTGCTGGGCGGCGGCGTGGCCACCACCGGCGCGGGCCGTGCCGCGGTCGGGTGGGTGATGTCGACCGGCGGCCGCGCGTTGAGAATTTCGCAGCCGGCCAGCGCCAGTGCGCTCGCGAGCAGGGTGAGGCGGTGCAGAGTCGTCTTCATCATCGATCTCAGATCTGCGACAGGCGCTGCAGCATTTCGTCGGAGGTCTTGATCGCCTTCGAATTCAGCTCGTAAGCGCGCTGCGTCTGGATCATGCCGACGAGTTCTTCGACCACGTTCACGTTCGAGGTTTCGACGAAACCTTGCTGGATCAGGCCGAGGCCGTTCTGCCCGGCGGTGCCGGTGTTCGGCGTGCCAGACGCGGCCGTCTCGGTGTAGATGTTCTGCCCCTTCGGGTCGAGCCCGGCCGGGTTCACGAAACTTGTGAGCGTGAGCTTGCCCACGCTCTGCGGCGTGGCCTGGCCAGGCAGCACGACGCTGACGGTGCCGTCGGAGCCGATCGTCACGCTTTGCGCGGTGGCCGGAATGGTGATGCCGGGCTGCACCGTGTAGCCGTTGTTGGTGACGAGCTGGCCGGTGGCGTTCACCTGGAACGAGCCGTCGCGCGTGAAGCCGTTGGTGCCGTCGGGCATCTGGATTTCGAAGAAGCCCTGGCCGCTCACGGCCACGTCGAGCGGGCCGCTGCTTTGCTGCAGGTTGCCCTGGCTGAAGCTGCGCGAAGTGGCCACGGCGCGTGTACCCAGGCCGACTTGCAGGCCGGTGGGCAGCGTGGTCTGGTCGCTGCTGTTGGCGCCGGCCTGGCGCAGGTTCTGGTACATCAGGTCTTCGAACACGGCATGCGAACGCTTGTAGCCGTTGGTCGAGGCGTTGGCCAGGTTGTGGGCGATGGTGTCCAGCTGGGTCTGCTGGGCCTCCATGCCGGTCTTAGAAATCCACAGGGAACG
>JANYFX010000502.1 GCA_025359585.1 Rhizobacter sp.
CTAGTGCACAATGTTGACATGACCACTATTCTAAAACCTTTTATGGAGACTGTGTCTGCTAAATGTGCTACCTGCGAAATACCATAAAGACCAATACATAGCAATGAGAATAGAGGCTCTAGTCGATATATTAAAGGTTATCCTCAACTTATATCGCTTAAAAATTCACGCAACTCCTCGTTACTTGACCTTCAACGAAACATTCTTAGGACACTTATACTCCCGAGCGCCATGCGGTAGAAGAAAATATTTTCTCTACATCGTATTAAGAAATAATAATGTAGCTAACAATATAGTATCTACGAGTAATTCTTGTGAAGAATAAACTCTATTCCAACTATACCCCGGACGTCAGCCCGTGGGAACCCTGTAGGAAAGTTTGAAAACCTTGTTTTCAAGTAATCCTTGCGGAGCATTCGAAAGATACCCCGCCGAGACTGCGCGGAGCGCGTGAGGGAAGGTCTATGATCTGAGGGGAGATTCATTTTCTTAAAAAAATTAAAAAATATTTTAACCCTCTTTCACTACAATGCTTTATGACCTATTCAACTATCCACAGTAAAGAGAACCTATCCTTGACAAAAAGCTCTCTTTCATGTATACTTTACATTATGGCTAAAGTGTGGTCAAACACGCCTAAGTCAAAACAAAGAGGATCGCTGACTGCCAGATGGCACAAAGCTTTCCATTCGTTCTTACCAATTTTTTTCACCACAAAGGAGGGCATCATGCCCAAAGCGACCCGTATTTGGGGGGCGAAGGCCCTCCTCCCTGCTGCCCTCGTGGCAGTTTCCGTTCTCTTCACCGCTTGCGGTGGTGGTGGATCGGCAACTCAAGTTGTCGACACCCCACCGGTCAAGCCACTCAACGCAAGCCTGACGCTCGATACCCCACCGAGTAACGGCGTGGCAGCAGGCTCGGCGGGGGTTACCCCTCCGAATCCTGTCGCTCAGGGCGCCACCCTCAGCAACACCTACACCAAGTCGGGTAACCCCGGCACGGTGACGGCGGTGCTGTCAGGCGGAGCGTGCGACGGCCTCCCATTTGCTTTCGCCACCAAGGTGGCGGATACGGATGCGGGTGGTACGGTATCGGAGTCGCATCCGAACGTGCTGCTGCCGGCTGGCGGCGAATGTGCCTACACCCTCAAGGTGCAAGGCTCGATCGCCAACTCCGACGGAAGCTTTCCGTCGGACACGAGGGCTTACACCTTCGTGGTGGACAGCAGCAGCACCGACCGAGTGGTGATCCTCTCGGCGAGCCAAAACCACAGCCCTGTGGTCTACGTTCGCCAGGACGACAACACGTTCCGGAAGCACGTCCCAAAGAAGGACTTCACCTGGACTCCGGGCAACTGCCTGCTCGAGCGTACCCCTAGCTCGGCAACGATGCGTGCGGCAGCCTGCGAGAAGATCGGCGAAGTCGACGCAGCCTACTACGTGGTCGCGCTCAACGCAGTGGACTGGACGCTCTCCCAGAGCGCAGCCCAGGTGGCCAAGCTCGGCGTCGTGGCAGCAACGACGGACATGACGTACTGGGCTGGCGTGAACGAGCTGGTTGCCAATCCGACACCAGAACTGGCAGTCTCAGTCAGTTCGAAGGGCGGTGCGTTCACTGTCGGCAACAAAGGCTCTATCAGCTTCGCGGCGACTGGTGGCGGAACCTTTCTGGTTGACAGTCTTGCCAACCTTGGGTCGACCAAGCTCTTCCTCGCCTGGTAACAGGCTCATGCGCAGCGATGCGCGAACTCACCCTCCTCGGGGGGTGTTTTCTTTTACCTTACTTTCTCTAACCTGTGAATAGCAAGAGATAGTTTCATAACCTGAGAGTTATACTATATATATAAACATGACAAAATTTCGCACCCTCGTCACCGTACTTCTTTTTAGTATCCTCACTATTCATTTATTCGCTACCGGTGCTCCCGTCATCATAACGCGTGGACAGTCGCAGCAAATTTCTTGGAACGTCTCAGGAGCTCTACCATGTACTCCAAGCTTTTCTGGACCCGAATACCCACGAGATGCTGGCGACGGAGTCTACAACTCCTGGTTACTTCCAGCCAAGCCACCAAGTGAGGCCGGATCCGTGACATATGCCTTTTATGCTGTCGGTGGCCCATATACATTTGCCTGCACCTCAGGAACCGTTACAGACTCTACAACAATAACGATAAACGACTGTCCGAACAACCAAGCGTGGAACGGCTCCTCTTGCCAATTTTGTAGTGGCGGTTGTGGTAGTGCTGGCCCTCACACCTGTGACAACGGAGCGACAAATCCTAAAGCTTGTGACTCTTTCTCCTCATGTGGAAATGGGGCAAACAATCCTGCTTCGTGTAATCAGTGTCCTAACGGTCAGTATTGGAATGGATCTGGGTGTTCGGGGTGTCCTTACGCTGGCTGTACTGGTTCTGGTGGCTCGAGTGGGAATCCAGTTGGTGGACTAACTTGCAGCAACGGAGCAAACAATTCTGCTTCGTGTAATCAGTGTCCTAACGGTCAGTATTGGAATGGATCTGGGTGCGCTGCTTGTGTTGGTGGTTGTAGTGGTACAGGTGGGTCAAGCGGAAGCCCTAATGGTGGACTAACTTGCAGTAACGGAGCAACCAACCTACCAAGCTGTAGTAACTTCTCTGCTTGTGGAAATGGGGCCTCAGATACCCCGACCTGTACACCAGCTCCAACGGTGAATGCTTTCATGAGCCCATCAGGACCAGTTGCTCGTGGTCAAAACTCTACACTCGACTTTACTACTGCAGGTTCTGCTATGCCGTGTTCATACTATCTCAGCGTGAACTCTGGTTCATGGGTATACCAAGGCACTATTCAGCCAGGATGGCGTCCAACCCTCTCGACAAATGCAAATACTCCCGCTACCTATTTTTATCAAATTACCTGTAACGCGCCGGCCGGAGGTCTTCAGACTTCGAGCGTTGTTGCGATTACGGTGAATGATTGTACTGCAGGATCTAGTTGGGATACTAGCACTCAGAAATGTCTCGCTCCGACAGGAACTATTTCTGTAACAGACTGTCAGATCCCTGCAGGTGGTAGTGGCTGTAACTTTAACCTTAGCTGGAATGCAGTTGGTGGCACCAATCCAAAAGTATACTTTAACGGTCTTAGTTGGTGGGCATGGCCTGGTGCGACTGCAGCTCCACACCCTGATCCACAATGGTCAGAGTGGTGGGTTGGGAACGGTCTTCCTGCTGGACCGAAGGATATCATCATGACCTTAGCTACAGATCAGAATGGAAACATGGACACCAAGACTCAACATACGACTTGTACTGCAGGATCTAGTTGGGATGTTGCAGCTGGCAAGTGTCTCGCTCCAACAGGTACCATCTCAGTCGCAGGTTGCCAAATAGCACTCAATGCGAGTAATTGTGGTATGACCATTACTGGTTCTGTTACCAATGGTATCTCTCCCTATGTCTATGTCAACGGTAATACTGGATTGACATGGGGTCCTGAACCCAA
This sequence comes from Rhizobacter sp., assembly GCA_025359585.1. Classification (GTDB taxonomy): domain Bacteria; phylum Pseudomonadota; class Gammaproteobacteria; order Burkholderiales; family Burkholderiaceae_C; genus LMDS01. Next base: position 3,486 of record JANYFX010000502.1, read on the forward strand.
GAATGGAGTGTTTAATCATAGTGGGTGGTCTCCTAGCTATGGGTCATACTACTTTACTTTAGCTGATGTAAATGGAAATATTGTAACTAGTCAAACAGTGAATAATACGTGTGTAGCAGGATCTAGTTGGGATGTTGCAGCTGGCAAATGTTTGGCGCCTTCGATGACCATTAACGACACATCCTGTACCATACCCGTAAACTCTGACAGATGTACTTTCACTGTATCAGGAACAGTAACTAACGGTATCTCTCCCTATGTCTATATAGATGGTGATACTGGATGGACATGGGGTACCGAGGCAACGAACGGACCATTTAGCCATAGCTGGACTGGAACACAGCGAAATGGTGCTGCATACGGACCGCACATCTACCTATTTACCGGAGCCGACACTATAGGAAGCATAGCTACTGCAAGGGGAACAGTGACTTGTGCAGCAGGATCTAGTTGGGATGTTGCAGCTGGCAAGTGTCTCGCTCCAACATTGACAAGCTTCAATGTAGGAGACTGTCAGATTCCTGCTGGTAGTGACAGATGCACATCATATGTATCATGGGATGTTGCTAATTCAATCAATACTACTGTTTATTTCCTTAATAATTGGTCAATACAGTGGCAAGCAGGTGCTTCAAGAAGTAACTGGGGTACAGACTTCTGTTCTTGGGGTCGGTGTGGCCCTGGTGTCTATGATGTGACACTTTGGGATGGCGTTAACCTTAGCACAAAACAAAGTACCATCAGTTGTGCAGCAGGATCTAGTTGGGATGGAAGCACGTGTTTCGTGCCTTCCGGAACTATCTCTGCTCAAGACTGTTTTATTCCAGTTGGCGGAGCAACTTGTTCATTCACCTTAGCTTGGAACATATCGGGCGGTACGAACCCAAGATTGTATTGGAATGGTACTGACATCGAAGGTTTTCGATGGCTAGGTGCAACCAACTTAGGACACCTTAACCCAATGTGGGCTAACTGGTGGATCGGAAATGGTCCTGGAGATATCATATATACACTTGCTACCAATGAAAAGGGTAACCTCGACACAAAGATACAACATACCAAATGTATACCTGGGTCAACATGGAATGGCAGTATCTGTACCCTCCCTCCTGATGTTTCTTCATTTGCAGGTCCTTCAAGCGGTATAGCATGGCTTACAACGGCAGGACTCGCGTGGAATGTCACTAACAACCCTACCTCATGTACCCTTCATGCATCTTATGACGCAGGAGGCATCGATGGCAGCGGAGTGGTAGTCGCTGTTTCGAAACCATCATATACAACCCAGTCTCTTTCAGATCCAGATACCTTATTTAGACTCATTTGTAGTAACGCTGGTGGAGAAAGTCGTAAGGAATTACATGTTTACACAAACCCAATAGCAAGTATCACTACAACTCCTTGTACAATTGCAGTCAATCAATCATCATGTGCCTCAACGGTAACATGGTGGAGTCAAAGTGTTACTAATCCTGATTTTGCTGGATGCTCTTATAACGATGCAGCGAGAACAATCTGCGGAATATCTCCTGGTTCCCCTGTTTCTGCGCCAGCACCGAGCGGAAATGTTGTCTACCAAATACACCATAACGGTACATATCTGCGAGTTGCAGGAACAAGTGCACTTAATGGAATCTACAGAGGAATAGCAAATGACCTTGTAGCATCTGCTGAGTGTGTGAGCGGTACTAGTTGGGATGTTGCAGCTGGCAAGTGTCTCGCTCCAACAGGTACCATCTCAGTCGCAGGTTGCCAAATAGCACTCAATGCGAGTAATTGTGGTATGACCATTACTG
>JANYFX010000556.1 GCA_025359585.1 Rhizobacter sp.
AACACCACGCTGGTCAGCAGGTTGGCGCCGCTCAGGCCGAAGCGGCGTGCCCCGAACCCGGGCCGCTGCGCCAGCCAGGCTTGCAGCCCGCCGCGAAAGACCAGTTCCTCGGCGCCGGCCAGCAGCAGCAGCAGCGCCACATCGCGCAGCGGCTGTTGCACCGCGAGGCCGTGGCCGCCGCCGGCCAGCCACCACGCCACCGGCAGTGCGGCCACCGCGGCGGCCGCGAACCCGCGCCGCGCGCCGCGTGTCATGGCCGGCGCGGTTTGTACAGTGCCGCAACGAGTGCCGGCCAGCGCGGGTCGCCGTGCAGGCTGTCGAAGCTCGGGTCGTGGCCGATCTGCATCGCGTTCGGGTCGCATTCGCGCAGCGCGCGTTCAAGCAGCGCGAAGGCCGCATCGGGGCGGCCGCGCCGGCCCGCGAAGATTGCCTGCACGTAGGGCGAGACCAGGTTGTCGTCGAAGCGCGCCAGCGTTTTCGCGACCAGCGCATCGGCCTCTTCGGTGCGGCCCGCCACCGCCAGCGCGCCGGCCAGCGCGATGAAACAACCGGGGTACTCGGGCATCACTTCGCAGCCGCGCCCGTAGAGGGCCACGGCGGCGTCGATGTCGCCGCGCAGCAGCGCGATCAGCGCGCTCAGGCCGGTGATCGCCATGGTCTCCGGCGCGAGATCGTGCACCGCTTCGATCTCGGCGGTGGCGTCGTCGAGCCGGCGCTGGGCGATGCGCAGGTTGATCATGTGGATGCGCGTGTTGACGTATTGCGGGTCGATCCGCCGTGCGATCAGCAGCTCTCGTTCGGCGTCGTCGAGCGCGTTGTGGATGAACAGGTGGCAGCCGTAGGCCGAGTGCACGAACGCCGCTTGTGGTGCCAGCGCCAGCGCGCGCTCGAAGCTGCGCCTCGCGGTCGGCCAGTCGCGCTCGAACTGGTGCTGGATCGCACCGAGCAGCACGTGCGCGATCGCGTTGTCGGCGTCGAGCGCGAGCGCCCGCCGCAAGGCTTCGGCCGCGTGCGCCGAGGCGATCGCCGGCTCCGCATACCAGCCGGTGGCCAGGTTGAGCCAGGCCCGGCCCATGCCCACATACGCCGGCGCGTGGTCGGGCGACTCGCGCAGCGCAGCGTCGAAGCGCTCCAGCGCCTGCTCGAGCGTGGCTTTCGAGAGCGCCTGCCGCAGGTAGTGTTCGCCGCGCTCCACCAGGTCACGCGCGCGGCGCGAGATGCCGGCCGCGTGTTGCGCCGGCTCGCGCGTCGCGATCAGCGGCACGTAGCTGCCCACGGGCAGCTCGATGCGGATCGGCGTGTCGCGCCCGTCGGCCTGGTAGTAGCTCGTGAGGCGTGCCCGCAGGCGCCGCGCTTCGACACGCACGATGGTGTCGAGCTTGGGGTCGAAGCTGGCGGCCGGGCGGCCGAACACCTCGATCGCGATCAGGCTTTCTTTCAGGGCCGGGAGATCGTCGTCGAGCACCCGCGCGACCATGTGGCGCAGCAAGGCGCGGTGCCGAGGCGAGCCGCGAAAGGCCGCGCTGTGTTCGATGCGCGCCAGCGCCAGCTCGACCTGTTCGGCCGGCAATGAAAGCAGTCCAGCAGAGCCCGGCTCGCGTTTCATGGTCGGTGGTTCGCCTCAGCCTGCGGGGCGACGGCGACATGCTGCGCTCGACCCCGGACACTGAACTCTACGGGATTGCCGCCGTGGCCAGTGCCCCGCAACCCGGGGCCGGCGCCTTTCGCACCGGCCCGCACCCTTCGATCGATCAACCCTTGTGCACACGCGCCGCTGCCACGGCCTTGGCCGGGTTGATCAGCGTGCGCCGGCCGTCGGCCGATTTGTCGGCGGTGCCGACGATGATCTCGATGACCTGCGGCGGCTTCAGGCGCGGGTTGACCGCAAGCATCTTCGCCGCCAGGTTCGCCACCTGCGGCGACGCCATCGACGTGCCCGAAAGCGCCACCCGCTCGCCACCCGGAATGAAACTCTCGACCTGGTAGCCGTTGGCGTGCACCTTCACCGTGGGGCCGTAGCTGGTGAACGACGCTTCGTCGCCGGCGCGGTCCACCGCACCGACCGTCAACAGGTTGGGCAGCACGATGTTGGCCGGTGCGTCTTCGGCGAACGAGGCGTCTTCGTTGCTGTTGCCGGCGGCCGCGACCCAGAGCACTTCCGGTGCGCTGGCAAAGCCCTTCGCGAGCGCGTCGTGGAAAAGGTCGAAGTATTCGCGCGCCAGTTTTTTACGCTCTTCCGGTGTCTTGCCGATGTCGCATTTTTCGAGATCGCCCTGGATCGCGCTGACGCTGCCGCCCCAGCTCATGTTGACGACCCGCGCCTTGTGGCGCTTGATGAACTCGATGTCGGCGCTCAGCGCCTTCGCGTCTTTTTCAGCCTGCGCCCTTGACGGGCACGGGTCGGGCTTGAGCGTGGGGCTGAACTCCATGCGCACGTTCATCACGCGCGCGAACGGGTTGCCGTCGAGCGCGATGCCGGCGACGTGGGTGCCATGTTCGTACTGGCCGGTGAGCGTGATCGCTTCGATGACGGTCTTGAACTCGTCGGGCTTCAGGTTCGACAGCAACTGCTTGACCTCGGCCGCCTGCGGGCTGTCGATGTTGGACTGCAGGTCCGAGAAGCCCTTGCTGCGCGCTTTCATCAAGGGCAGCTGCGACTGCAGTTCGGGCGGAATGCTCGCCAGTTCGGTGCTGGCCGGGTTACTGTACTTGTCGAAGGCCAGGAACACCGGCTTGCCGCGGCCGTCGCGCAGCAGCTGTTGTTTGAACAGGTTGGCGTCGACACCGCTGTCCCACACCGCGACGATCACCGGCGTGCCCGCCTTGCCGGCCGGCAGCGTCACGTTGCGCGCGGCCCAGATGTCGGGCTTGTCGACTTGTTGCGCCAGCAGGTAGCGGCCGAAGGTGTCGATCATCGATTGTTTGAGCGGCAAGCGCACCAGCAGCGCATAACGTGCGCTGACGATGCCCGGCGCCAGGTCGGAGCTGAGCGCACCCGACTTGTCGACGATCGGCTGCAGCACGCTGCGCACGTTGCCGAGCACCAGCGACTCGCCGACGAGTTCGTTGCCGGCCTTGGCCTGCTTGATGTCGTTGGCGATCACGGTGTAGGGCATGGGTTTGAGCGCTGCGCTGATGCGTTCGCCCACGTTCGCGGCGTAGGCGTCGCCGCTCTTGCCCGCCTGGCGTGCCTCGACGATCGCCCGCACCTGCAAGCCGCTCAGCAGCTTGTCGGCGGGTTTGTCCTGCAGCGCACGAATGGCCTCGACGCGGGCCAGCGCCGCAGCGTCCTTGCCTTCGAGCACGTCGAGCTGCAGCAGCGTGCCCTGAAGCTGCCGCTGCATGGCCTTGTCGGCGATCTCGTAACCCGCGAGCACCGACTCGATGTCGGCGCGCAGCTTGGTCGCGAACGGGCCGAAGGCTGTTTCGTCGCGCACCAGCGACTCCAGGTTGCCACTCACCGGGTAGGTGAAGCGTGGCAGGTCGGCCGCTTTGTCGATGCGCGGTTTGCCCTGGGCCAGTGCGGCCCCGCACACCAGCAGCGACAGGGCCCAAACGATGAACTTTCTCTGCATGTCGATCACTCCTTGACGCGATCTTAGGCCCTTCGCGGTGACGGGGTATGCGGCAAAGGGCAGTGCCCGGTTTGTGGCGACAGAGGAACGCATGTTTCCTGTTCCGGGGGGGTCTTGCGTGCGCGGGTCGGCTGCTTTGCGCGCCACGCGTGCCAACGCCGCCCGCGTTTCCTAAGCTGCCGCATGTCCTCGTTTTTCGGGGCATGGGACATGGACCCGTCCAAACCAACGCATCAAAGGAAGCACATGAAGAAGTTCGCAACACTGGCGGTGCTCGCCGCCATCTCCGCAACGGCTGCAGCGCAGTCGCAGGTCACGCTGTTCGGCGTGGTCGATGCCAACGCACGCTATGTCAAGAACGGCGACCAAAAGCTCAAGTCGCTCGGCACCAACGGCGCCAACAGCAGCCGGCTCGGCTTTCGTGGCGTCGAAGACCTGGGTGACGGCCTGAAGGCCGGCTTCTGGCTCGAAAGCGGCTTCAATCCCGACACCGGCAGCCAGTCCGACGCCGCCCGCTTCTTCAACCGCCGCTCGACCGTGAGCCTGCTCGGCAACTTCGGTGAAGTGCGCCTGGGCCGCGATTTCTCGCCGACCTACACCGGCTACTCCGACTACGACGTGTTCGGCGACAACGGCGTGGCCGCTGCCGGCAAGTTCGACTCGTCGCTCGGCACGGTGCGCGACACCGGCACCCGCGCCGACAACCAGATCAGCTACTTCACGCCGGGCAACCTCGGCGGCTTCTACGGCCGTGCGTCGGTCGCCGCGGGCGAAGGCGTTGCCGGCAAGAAGTACATCGGCGGTCGTGGCGGTTTTGCTGCCGGCCCGTTCGACGTGTCGGTGGCCTATGGCCAGACCACGGTGGCACCGGTCAACGGTGACGACAAGTTCAAGACCGTCGACCTCGGCGGCTCCTACGACTTCGGCGTCGTCAAGGCCTCGGGCTACTACACCCAGTCGAAGTTCGGCAACCTGAAGCAGGCGGTCTACAACCTCGGCGCCACGGTGCCGCTCGGCCAGGGCCTCCTGCGCGCGTCGTACATCCACGCCAACGCCACCGGCACGACCGCCCTGGGTGTCGACACGAACCCGAACGACGCCAGCCAGATCGCGATCGGCTACATGTACAACCTGTCCAAGCGCACGGCGGTGTACACCACGGTCGCCCGCGTCAACAACAAGGGCAGCGCGACCTACGCGGTCGCTTCGACACCGACCCTGCTCGCCGGCCAGAAGTCGACCGGCGTCGAGCTGGGCATCCGCCACAGCTTCTGATCGGCGCGCGTTCGAAGCCCGCGCACTGACGCCGGGCTGTGTTCGAAGGGCCGCATCCGAAAGGATGCGGCCCTTTCTCTTTTTTTCATCGGCGTCGAACATTACCGAACCGTCATCGGGCCGCCATCTTCGAGTCAGGCCTGCGTTTCTATCGTCATGGCATCAAACCCGTGACCCCGCGCGATGACGATGGCTGCAAAAGCCCCGCGTCGTGCCGTGGACACAACACCCCGCCACTCTGGAGCACCGCATGCGCCGACAAGACATTCAACTTCTCGCTCTTGCAAGACAAGGCGACACCGCCGCCCGCGTCGAGGCGGGCCGCCGCTACCTGCTGGGCAGCGACGGTTTTCAGCAGCACACCGCGACCGGCATCGACTACCTGACGCACCCGAACGTGAAAGACACGCCACAGGCGGCGCGCATCATCGCCGAGAGCCTGCCGCTCGAAGACATCGTGCAGTTGCAACAGGAAGGCGCGCTCGCACGCGCCGCTGCGGACGGCAGCGCTTCGGCGCAAACCAAGCTCGGTGCCTGGCTGTGCCTGCGCCACGGCCGCATCGACGAGGGCACACGCTGGCTCGACGCCGCCGCGCTCACCGGCGACGAGGCGGCCATCGCTGCGCTGCTGGCGATGCGCCACGCTAACGCAGACGATACGCTGCAGGCTTTGTTGAAGGCCCTGGGCGCATCGGGCCACCTCGACGGGCCTGTCGTGGCGGTGCTGGCGGCACGGCAGGCGTTGACGGATGCCGATCTCGGCCACATGTCGAGCAGCCTGCGCACCGCGTTGGCGCTGACACCTTCGCTCACCGGCGAACTCGCCGAACTGGTCGCCGCCGCTGTGCGTCTGGCCGAACAAACGGCGCAGCCCTTGCCCGGCATCGCGCCGCAAGCGATCGAAGCGGCGCTCGACATGCGCACCGGCCGCGGCGACCGCGACGCAGCCTATGCGCTCGGCCGCGCCTTGTGCGGCATCGCATGCGGTTCGCTCGCGCCGGCCAGTCTGGCCAGCGGCCCGAACATGCGCAAAGGTGTGGCCCTGTTGTTGCGCGCTGCCGATGCCGGCTGCGACGAAGCCTGGCTGCACCTGTACCGCATGCACGGCGACCACAACCTCTCGGTGGCGAACCCGCAGATGGCGCGCTTCTGCCTCGAAAAAGCCGCGCTCGGCGGGCAGACCGAAGCGCAGCGCAAACTCGGCGCGCTGATGCTGCGCGCTTCCGACTCGCTGGACGACTCCGAGCAGGCCATCGAGTGGCTGCACAAGGCCGCCGACGCCGACGATGCACACGCCAGGCGCTTGTTGAAGTCCCTGGTGCTGCCCCTCGAAGGCAGCGACGCAGAGGCCCGTTCGGCCATCGAGCTCGTGGGGCGTGATGACCCGTGGCTCGCGGTGCGCCTGCAACTCGCGCGGCACTTCGGCCTGACCAAGCTCGAAGCGCTGTGTGTCGATCCAGCGGAGGGCCTGCGGCCGTGGGGCCTGGTGGTGGGCAAGAACCCGTTCATCACGCAGATCCGCTTGTCGGCGGCGCGTGCCATTCCCGCGATGTCGGGCGCGGCGATGGAAGCCGCGCGCCAGGCCGCGTCGTTCTTCGGTCAGGCCAGCCGCGACGCACTCGCCTTCGAAGGTGACCTGCGCCGCCGCTCGTTGCGCCAGCGCCGGGCCTTCGAGCGCCATGGGCTGGACGAAGCGATGTTCTTCGCCACCGCCAGCTCGATGACGCTGGAAGCCTTGCGCCTTGGGCCGAAGTGGGCGTTCAGGGCCAAGGAGCCGCTGCAGCTGGCGCTGGCGGCCTGAAGTGAAGACCGCGGGCCGGCGAGGCCCGCAGCCGCGTCACTGCGACGACGCAGCGGTGCCGGCTTGCCGGGTGCCGGCGGTCTCGAGCGGGGTGCTGCGCTGCGGGTGGGCTTGGGCCATCCTGGCCGCAGCCGCGTGCGAGCGCGGCAGCGTGTCGGTCGACAGGCCTTCTCCGGCGGGCACGAGGTCACCCGAGGCGCGCGCCGCGAGCACGTCGGCCTTGACGCTGGCGCGGGCCAGCACCGGGCCGCCCGAGGGGTTCGGGGTGACCGGCGCGCTGGCTTCGCCGGCGGCCATGAGCTGGCCCGCGGCACGGGCCGCGAGCACGTCGGCCATCACGGCGGAGCGTGTCAGTGCGGCGCTGTTGTCGAGCGCGGGGGCGCGTGTTTCGAGGCCTTCGCCAGCGGGAACGAGCGTGCCGGCGGCGCGTGCGGACAAGGTGGCAGCGTTGACCTCGGCCCGTGTGAGTGCCGGTGCGGCAAAGGCTGCGGAGGTGGCGAGTGCGAGCACGCTGAACGCGGCCCAGGTCGGGATGTGGAGATGTTTGCGCATAATGATTTCCTTGAGGGTTTGGACGCTCACAACGATAGAAGCGCGCCCCCTACGCACCGATGACGGCTGCATTGCAAGCTTGTCATCTGCACACCACCGGCGCGGGGCTGCCGTCGATCGGCGAAAATGGCACCCGATGACACCGACCCCGATCTGCCGCACCGAACGCCGCCGCGCATGCGCATCCTGATCGTCGAAGACGAACCGAAGACCGCGGCCTATGTTTCCAAGGGGCTGGCCGAACACGCCTATGTCGTCGACATCGCGAGCAACGGCATCGAGGGCCTGCACCTGGCCACCTCGGGGAACTACGACCTGATCCTGCTCGACGTGATGCTGCCCGGCGCCGACGGCTGGAGCGTGCTGCAAGCGCTGCGGCGCGAGCGCCAGACGCCGGTGCTGTTCCTGAGCGCACGCGACGAAGTGGCCGACCGCGTGAAAGGCCTGGAGCTCGGCGCCGACGACTACCTCGTCAAGCCCTTCGCGTTCTCGGAGCTGCTGGCGCGCATTCGCACGCTGCTGCGCCGTGGCAGCACGCAGGTGGAGCAGCGCATTCGCCTGGCCGACCTCGATGTCGATCTGGTGCGCCGACGCGTGAGCCGCGCGGGCGAGCGCATCGACCTCACGGCCAAGGAATACGCGCTGCTCGACTACTTCGTGCACCACATCGGCGAAGTGGTGTCGCGCACCCTGATCGCCGAGCATGTGTGGGACATGAATTTCGACAGCGACACCAATGTCGTCGACGTGGCCGTGCGGCGCCTGCGCGCCAAGATCGACGACCCGTTCGACGCGAAACTGATCCACACCATCCGTGGCGTCGGCTACGTTTTCGATTCGCGTGCCGAGTGAGCGCAGGCCGGCCGCGCGCCCCATGAAGATCAAATGCATGCAGGCCCTGAAGCGCTCGCTGACAGCGCAGATCAGCCTGTCGATCGCGCTCACCTCGATCCTGCTCGTGGCCGGCAGCGGGCTGATGATCACCCGGCTCGCCGCGCGCGAGCTGCGCGAAGTCGGCGAGCTCGTGATGTTCGGCAACCTGGCGCTGCTGCGCGAAGACCTGGCCGACGCCGGCTTCGACATGGCGCGCGCGCCGCAGCGCCTGGTCAAGCGCATGGACCTGCAGCGAGGCGACCTGCACATGGCCCTGCTCGACGAGAAGCGGCAGGTGATCGCGTCGTCCGAGCGCTTCGACATTCCGCTCAAGGCCTTGCCTGCCAAGGCCTTGTCGGTTGACGAGCTGCCCTCCGGCATCGAGCAGGCCGACGTGCGTGCGCTCGGGCAGGCGCTGGGCCCGCTGACCACGGTCTGGAAGGCCCCCGACGGGCGCAGCTTCCGGGTGCTGCTCGCGCGCATCCCGGTGCCGATGGCGTCGCTGGCCGGGCAGGACGCACGCAACGTGCTGGTCGCGTTTGCCTACGAGCTCACGCAGACCCGCGAGTTCGTGACGCACGAGTTGCGCATCTTCGTCGCCACCTTGTTGATCGGCACGCTGATCGCCGGCCTGCTCGGCGTCTGGATGGCGCGCCGCATTCTGGTCGGCCCGCGGCGCCTGGCGGCGGCCGCGAACCGCATCAGTTCGCGGCCCATGACCGAGCGGCTCTCGATCGCGCACACGCCCACCGAACTGGTCGAATCGACCGAGGCCTTCAACCGCATGCTCGACCGGCTCGAGGGCGCGTTCAAGCGCCTCACCGAGTTTTCGTCGGACCTGGCGCACGACCTGCGCACGCCCATCAACAACCTGCTCGGCGAAGCGCAGGTGGCGCTGGCCAAACCGCGCAGCGCGGCCGAATACCGCGCGGTGCTGGAGTCGGCGGTCGAAGACTACGAGCGCATTTCGCGGCTGATCCAGAACATGCTGTTCCTGGCCCGCGCCGACGACCCGCAGGCCGCGACACGGCGCCTCTGGATCGACCTGCACAGCGTGCTCGAACGGGGCCGCGGTTACTTCGAGATGCTGGCCGAAGAGCGCGGCGTGACGCTGGCGCTCGACATGCACGGCGCCGAGCCGGTGTGGCAGCAGGTCTGGGCCGACGAGACGATGCTGATCCGCGCGCTCGGCAACCTGGTGTCGAACGCGCTTCGTTATGCGCCGCGCGGCAGCAGCGTGATCATCTCCACCAGGCTGCACGATGGTGGCGGCTGCACGCTCGAGGTGTCGAACGAAGGCGAGCCGATCGCCGTGGAACACCAGCAACGCATCTTCGACCGCAGCTTTCGGGTCGACGAGTCGCGGGCCGGCTCGGCGGCCGGTTCGGGGCTGGGCCTGGCGATCGTCAAGTCGATCATGGACCTGCACGGCGGCACCGCCACCGTCATCAGCGGGCCGGGGCGGCCGACCTCGTTCCGGCTCTGGTTTCCGGGGCCGGTGGCGGGGCCGTGAGGCGCGCCAAGCTAGGCTGCATCGAGCCCTTCGAGCTCACGCTGGCGGCGGATGAAAGCGCGGTCGAAAGACAGCTTCGTCAGGGTCAATGAATCGGGCGGGAGCACGCGCCAGACCGGCGTGATGTTGCCGATGGGCGTGCCCGCGGCGGGCACCGATGATGAGCGAGTAGACGCCCAGATTGTCGATGCCGCGATGTTCGAAGTGCGTGTACACGGCGAACAGGTCTTCGCCGACGCGGTCCGGGATCGAAGCCAGCAGGCCGCTTTGGTGAAACCGGCCCCAGTGCGCCGGGATGTCTTCGAACGCGCGCTCGTTGCTGGTTCGAAGCCCCAGCCCGACGACGTGGATGGGCTCGGTGAACTCGATGACTTGCATGGCCGTACTCCGGGTTGCGGGAGTGCGCATGATG
>JANYFX010000593.1 GCA_025359585.1 Rhizobacter sp.
CCGCCGCGCGGCCGCGCGGTGGGCGCAACGGAGGTGTCGCGGGGTGGCGCTGCGCTGTCGCGAACGAGGGGTGCGTGCGCGGCGAGCGCCTGCAATTCGAGGTCGAAGTGGTTCATGGGTCGGTGTCGATGTCGTCAGGCGCGGGCGTCGGGTTGATAGCCGGGGTGCCAGCGCAACCACCAGCGTTCCAGCCCCTTGGCGAGCACGTCGGCGAGCTTGCCGAGCAAGGCGTAGAGAAGAATGCCGACCAGCACCACGTCGGTCTGCAGGAACTCGCGCGCGTTCATCGTCATGTAGCCGATGCCGGACTGCGCCGAGATCGTCTCCGCGACGATCAGCAGCACCCACATCAGCCCGAGCGAAAAGCGCACGCCGACGAGGATCGACGCGACCGAGCCCGGCAGGATCACCTGCGTGTACAGCTTCCAGCCGCTCAGGCCGTAGCTGCGCGCCATCTCGATCAGGCCCTTGTCGACCGAGCGGATGCCGTGGAAGGTGTTCAGGTAGATCGGGAAGAACACACCGAGCGCGACGAGGAACAGCTTGGCCCATTCGTCGATGCCGAACCACAGGATCACGAGCGGGATCAAGGCCAGCGCCGGGATGTTGCGGATCATCTGCAGCGTCGAGTCGAGCAATGTCTCAGCCGCGCGGAAGGTGCCCGTCAACAGGCCGAGCAACAGGCCGAGCCCGCCACCGATCGCAAAACCCACCAGCGCACGCCAGGTGCTCGTGGCGACATGCTTGCCGATCTCGCCCGAAAGCGTCAGCGCCCAGAACGCCTTGAGCACGGCCCACGGCTCGGGCAATACGCGCGTCGAGAGCCAGCCGAACTGCGAGGCCAGTTGCCAGCTGGCCAGCACGACGATCGGGAACAGCCACGGCAGCACGCGCTGCACGTTGGCGTGCGCGATGCGCTGCGTGCTCATGCTCGCACACCTGCGGCGGCCTTCGGCGCGTAGCTGTTCGCCACGATCTCGCCGAACGGCCCGGTCAGCGCGCGGCCGGGCAATTTGGCCTGCACGTCGAGCGGCAGCAGCGGGAACACCAGCTCGGCAAAACGATGCGCTTCTTCCAGGTGCGGGTAGCCGGAGAGGATGAAGTAGTCGAGCCCGAGCGCCGCGTATTCCTTGATGCGCTCTGCCACCTGTTCGGGGTTGCCGACCAGCGCCGTGCCGGCACCACCGCGCACCAGGCCGACGCCGGCCCACAGGTTCGGCGAGACTTCGAGCCCGGCGCGGATGTCCGCCTTGTTGAACTTGCCCTTGTTCAGCTCGGCCATCCGGCGCTGGCCGACCGAATCCATGCCCGTGAGCTTTTTCTGCGCGGCGGCGACGGTCGCTTCGTCGAGCTGCGACACGAGTTCGGAAGCAGCACGCCAGGCTTCGTCTTCGGTCTCGCGCACGATCACGTGCAGGCGGATACCGTAGCTCAGCGTGCGTCCGTGTTGGGCCGCGCGGCGGCGCACGTCGGCGAGCTTCTCGGCCACCGCAGCCGGCGGTTCGCCCCAGGTCAGGTAGGTGTCGAGTTGCTCGGCGCAGAGCTCGTGCGCTTCTTCCGACGAGCCGCCGAAAAACATCGGCGGGTACGGGTTCTGCAGCGGCGGGTAGAGCAGCTTGGCGCCCTGCACTTTCAGGTGCTCGCCTTCGTAGTCGTAAGGCGAGGCGTCGTGGCTGCGGCGCAGCGTCTCGCGGTAGATCGTCAGGAACTCGCGGGAGAGTTCATAACGTTTGCTGTGCTCCAGGAACAGGCCGTCACCGGCCAGCTCTTCGGCGTCACCGCCGGTCACCAGATTCACGAGCAGGCGCCCGCCCGAGAGCCGGTCGAAGGTGGCGGCCATGCGCGCCGACTGCACCGGCTGCACGAGGCCCGGCCGCAGCGCAACCAGGAACTTGAGGCGTGTGGTCGCGTCGATCAGGCTGGCCGCGACGATCCACGAGTCTTCGCAGGATCGGCCGGTCGGCAGCAGCACACCTTCGTAACCCAGGCTGTCGGCGGCGACCGCGACCTGCTTGAAGTAGTCGAAGGTGGCGGCGCGTGCGCCCTTGCTCGAACCGAGGTAACGCGAGTCGCCGTGGGTGGGAATGAACCAGAAGATTTTCATGAGGATCTTGTCGTTGTGTGCTCAGCGCGAAGTAATGCCGAAACGCGCGGGCTGCCAGACGATCTGCGCCACGTCGACACGGCGCGGGATCAGCTCCAGCTTCAGGAAGGAATCGGCCACACGCTGCTGGTCGGCGGTGATCGCAGGTGTGAGCAAGCCCACCGGCGACGCAGGCCGGCGCGAGATGAAAAGGTGCACCGTCGCCAGGCTCAGGCCGCTGAAATCGGCAATCAGTTGCGCCGCTTCCTTGCGGTTCGACTGCACGTAGGCGTCGGCTCGTGTGAGTTCTTCGAGCAGCGTCTGCACCGCCTGCGGGTGCTGTTCGGCGAACGGTCGCGACGCGAGATAGAAGGAGTTGTTGCCCGACAAGCCCTTGCCAGTCGTCAGCACACACGGCTTGATCACGAGTACGGTCGCGGCATAGAACGGGTCCCAGATCGCCCAGGCATCGACCGCGCCTTTTTCGAACGCGGCGCGTGCATCGGCCGGCGCCACGTAGATGGGCGTGATGTCACCCCACTGCAGGCCGCCCTTCTCGACCGCACGCACCAGCAGGTAGTGCGCGCTCGATCCCTTCTGCAGCGCGACCCGCTTGCCCTTCAGATCGGCCAGCGTCTTCAGCGGCGAGTTTTCCTGCACGAGCACGGCCGAGCTGAGCGGCTTGGAGGGCTCGGCGCCGACGTAGAGCAGGTCTTTTCCGGCGGCCTGCGCGAACACCGGCGGCGAGTCGCCCGTCAGGCCGAACTCGAGGCTGCCGACCGACAAGGCCTCGAGCAGCTGCGGCCCGGCCGGAAACTCGACCCACTGCACCTTCGCGCCCGCGAAGCGCTTCTCGAGCGCGCCCTGCTGCTTCAGGATCACGAGGTTGACGGCGCTCTTCTGGAACCCGATGCGCAGGGTCTGAAGCGCGGGCCTGGTTTGGGCACGCAGCGGCAGCGCGGCCATCAGCCCGAACGATGCGGCGGTGGTCAGCAGCAGCTTGCGCCGCGCGGCGAGGAACAAGTCGTGGGTCATGAACGTGCGCCTTCGCTCAATTGGCCGCCAGCTTCGCAGCCGGCTTCAGCGCATCGGCGATGCGGATCGTCTTCGGGATCAGCTTCAACTCGAAGAACACGTCGGCGATGCGCTGCTGCTCGGCTGCGATCGCATCGTTCACCGGCGCCACGCCGAACTGGTAGCGGCGCAATGCCGATTCGACGATCTCCACGTCCAGCCCCTGCAGCGGCCCGATGATGGCCGCGGCCTGCTTCAGGTTGGCCTTGATCCAGCGGCCCTGCTCGGCCGAGTCTTCGAACAAGGCCTTCACCACGTCGGGCCGGCGCTCGGCGAAGCGGCGCTCGCCCAGGTAGTAGAGGTAGTTGTTGGCCACGCCACCGCGGCCGTCGGCGAGCTGGCGCACACCGAGCTGCTTTTCGGCGGCCGAGAGGAACGGGTCCCAGATCGCCCAGGCGTCGACGGCGCCTTTCTCGAACGCGGCGCGCGCATCGGCGGGCGCCAGGAAAACGGGCTGGATGTCGGCGTACTTCAGGCCGGCCTTTTCGAGCGCACGCACCAGCAGGTAGTGCACGTTCGAGCCCTTGTTCAACGCGACCTTCTTGCCCTTCAGGTCGGCCACGCTCTTCAGCGGCGAGTCCTTCGGCACGACGATGGCCTCGGCCTCTGGCGCGGCCGGGTCGTTGCCGAGGTAGACGAAGTTGGCCCCCGCGGCCTGCGCGAAGATCGGCGGCGCTTCACCCACGTGGCCGATGTCGACCGAGCCCACGTTCAGCCCTTCGAGCAGCTGCGGC
>JANYFX010000597.1 GCA_025359585.1 Rhizobacter sp.
CGACGGCGCGCGCGGCTGCGCGCTGGTGCAAATGCTCAATGCGTTCGGTCTGGCGTTGCCGCAGACTGGTGGTTATTACGGCAATGCACTCGCACTCGGCGGCGCCGACGTGACGCTGCTCGCGCTGACGAACGCCTACCGCGCGCTGGCCAACGGCGGCGTGTTCGCGCCTGCGGTGCTGCGCGCGGCGTCAGTGCCTGCAGCACCAGCGCGTGTCGCCGATGCAGCGGCGGTGTACCTCGTCACCAACATCCTCGCCGACAACAATGCGCGCATTCGCACCTTCGGCCAGACCAGCTTGCTCGCCACGCGCGGTTTCGCAGCGGTGAAGACCGGCACCAGCAAGGACATGCGCGACAACTGGTGCATCGGCTTCACCGACCGCTTCACGATCGGCGTGTGGGTCGGCAATGCGAGCGGTGCGGCGATGCACGACGTGAGCGGCATCAGCGGCGCGGCGCCGGTGTGGCGCGCGCTGGTCGAGCACCTGCATCGAGGCAGGCCGTCTCGGGTGCCTGGCGTGCCGCCCGGTGTCGTGGGCGAACGTGTCGCGTTCGACGCGGCACGCGAGCCGCCGCGCGAAGAGGTTTTCATTCGCGGCACCGAACAAATACGGCAAGCCGCCGGCACGCAGATGGCGAAGGCACAACGCTACGGCATCACGAGCCCGCGCGATGGCAGCATCTTCGCGATCGACCCCGACATCCCGCCGGCCGCGCAGCGCATCAGCTTCGAAGGCGAATACGGTGCGTGGGTGCTCGACGGCAAACGCCTGGGCAGTGCCAAAGGGTGGTCGTGGGCGCCGTGGCCCGGCCGGCATGAGCTGAAGTTGGTGGCCAGCGATGGTCAGGCGCTGCAGACGGTGCGCTTCGAGGTGCGCGGCGCCGAGACGCGGAGTGCCACGCGCCGGCGCTGACCTTGGCCTCGGCCGCCGTATTCGGCGACCGAGGGGCTGATATCAGCGCTTGAAGATGCGTTCCATCGCCGCGTCGATCACCATGCCGCACAGGCTGTAGAGCAGCGAGCCGATCAGCGCTGCGGCGAAGCCGCTGACGTGAAAACCGTTGAGCATCGACGCCGCGAAATTGAACATCAGCGCGTTGATGATGAACAGGAACAGCCCGAGCGTGAGCACCGTGACCGGCAGCGTCAGCAGCACGAGGATCGGCCGCAGCAAGGTGTTCAGCAGCCCCAGCACGAAGGCCGCGATCATCGCCGAGCCGAAGCTCGTGACCGTGACACCAGGGTAGAGGTAGGCCACCAGCAGCAAGGCGGCGGCGAGCAAGAGCCAGCGAACAATGATTTTCATGCCGCAAGAATAACGCGCAACGCATCGCGCTGCGGGTGCGTTACGCGACAACGCGCGCACCGTTGAAACCCCGATGCAGGGTGTGTGTTTCAACGCGAATCATTCGCATTTGTGTTAAATTTGATGAAGCGCTTCGAGTCAGCCCACCGGCGGCGCACTTCAATCACCGTTGCCATGAGCCCGCCCACTTTTCCGTTGAACCCTGCTGCTGCCGGCATCGCGCCGTCGGCAACCGTGCTGCGCCTGCCGCCGTTGCCGCGCCCGGGTGACGGTGCCGACGGCCTGACGCCGAACCAGCGCCGGATGATGGTGGTGGCGATCCTCGCCGCACACGTGGCCGGCGTGTGGGGCCTGCTGCAAGTCCAGCAGGTGCGCGACGCGGTGCGTGAAGCCGCACCGATGTTCGTCGACCTGATCGCGCCGCCCGCACCACCGGCGCCACCACCACCGCCTGCGCCCCAACCGATCCTGAAGAAACCGGTGCCCGCACCGGTCATCTCTGCGGCGCCGAGCCCGGCCCCGGCCGCTTTCGTCGTGGCGCCGCCGCCCGAGGTGCCGCAGCTGCCGGCGCCACCCGCGCCCGTGGCCGTCGTCGAAGCGCCGCCTGCACCGCCGGCCCCGGCACCCGCGCCGAAGATGATCCCGGCGTCGGCGATTCAATACCTCGTGCCGCCCGAACCCGAGTACCCGCGCTTGTCGCGCCGCAATGGCGAGGCGGGCACGGTGATCGTGCTCGCCTTCGCCGACGAAGCCGGTGTGCCGCACCAGGTGCAGGTCGAACGCTCGTCGGGCTTCGCGCGGCTCGACGAAGCGGCCATGGCGGCGGTGCGCAAGACCCGTTTCAAGCCCTACACCGAGAACGGCAAGGCCGTGGCCGGTTGGGTTCGCATGCCCTTTCCTTTCGAGCTGGAGAAATAAATCGTGAACGCAGACGCTGCAAACCTCGGCTTCGGCCACTTCATCGGCCAGAGTGATGCGGTCGGCAAGACCTTGCTGGTGATCCTGATCGTGATGTCGATCGCCTCGTGGGCCATCATCGCGATCAAGGGCGCTTCGCTGCTCGCGCGCAAGGGCCGCAGCAACAGCTTCCTGAATTTCTTCTGGAACGCGACCTCGCTCGACGCGGTCGCCGGCGAGATCAGCACCCACGGCGCACGCGACCCGTTCTCGCACCTCACCGCGCATGCCATGCAGGCGCAGGCGCACCACGCCAAGTACGGCGCGGCCAAGTTGGAAGAAGCGGGCACGTCGAGCGAGTTCGTCACGCGCACCATCAAGAAGGTGCTCGACGAGGAAACCACGCGGCTCGAAAACGGCCTGGCGGTGCTGGCCACGGTCGGCGCCAACGCGCCTTTCGTCGGCCTGTTCGGCACGGTCTGGGGCGTGTACCACGCGCTCGTGGCGATCGGCATGAGCGGCGCCGGCGCGCTCGACAAGGTGGCCGGCCCGGTCGGCGAAGCGCTGATCATGACCGGCCTCGGCCTCGCGGTCGCGGTCCCCGCGGTCATGGGCTACAACTGGCTCACGCGCAGCAACCGCGTGATGGCCGCCAAGCTCGACGCCTTCGCCTACGAGCTGCACACCTTCGTGTCGATGGGCCAGGCGCTTGGCCACGGCGGCAGTGCTTCTGAAACAGCACCCATCGCCAACGTGCGCGCCATTCCGGCCCGGCCGGTCTCGGCCTGAAGCGCAGGCGACGACCATGGCATTCGCCAGTTTCGATTCGAAGAGCGCGAGCGCGCCGATGTCCGACATCAACATGGTGCCGCTGATCGACGTGATGCTCGTCCTGCTCGTCATCTTCATCATCACCGCGCCGCTGCTCACGCAAGCCGTGAAGCTCGAGCTGCCCAAGGCGAGCTCGCAAGTCAACGACCTGCGGCCCGAGAAGATCGAGTTCGCGATCGACGCGGCCGGTTTGTTGTACTGGAACGGCGAGACGGTTTCGCGCACCGAGGCGAGCCAGCGTTTCCTGCTCGAAGGCAAGAAGCAGCCGCAGCCCGAAGTGCATTTGCGCGCCGACCAGGCCGTGGCCTACCGCTTCGTGGCGCAGACGCTGGCCGATGCGTCGAAGGCCGGCCTGACCAAGGTGGGTTTCATCAGCGAGCCCGACGCGGTGCGCTGAGCCATGACACCCGGCGTGCCGAATCAAGAGGCCGTGGCCATCGATGGCACGGCGGGGTCGGCGTCGCCCACTACCGGTGATTCGCAGCGTGCCTCAGCGCCACCAGGCACCTTGCAGATCACGAGCGAGAAGCTGTTCGCCGGCGCGCTCGAAGTGCAGATCGATCACCACGGCGCGCTCTACCGCCTGAAAAAAACCTCGCTCGGGAAACTGATCCTGACCAAGTAGAGCTTCTCTCCCCACAACAACACAGACACCGCACCAGCCCGCCTTCGCCAGCCCGTGCCCAACCCAAAGGAAACCACGTGCTGCGCCAACCGAAAAAAACCCGCCCCAAAGCCCGCCCACAGGCCGCTGCCGCGATCCAGGCCAGCCCACCTTCGCGGCTGCTGCCGCTGGGCGCGCTGGCCGCCGGCTTCGGCTTGTTCAACGTCGGCGCGATGGCGCAGACCCCACCCACGGCGCCAGCTGCGGCGGCATCGGCACCGAAGTCCGAAGCCACACTGCCTGCCATTCCCGTGAAGGCCAAGGTCGAGACCGATGCGACCTCGGTGCGCGCCACCACCTCGACGATCGGCAAGGGCAACCAGG
>JANYFX010000619.1 GCA_025359585.1 Rhizobacter sp.
TCGCCGCGCGCCGCGTTGACGAAAAAAGCGCCCGGTTTCATCGCGGCGAACGCGCTGGCGTTCAGCATGTTTTCAGTCTCTGCATTCGCGGTGGCGAGGCAGACGACGAAGTCTGCTTCGGCCAGCAGCGTGGGCAGCGGCACCTGCTGCAGCCGGTCGCGCGGCACGATCGGCCGCGGTGTCGTCACGAGCACGCGCATGCCGAAGGCCAGCGCCAGGTCGGCCAGGTACTGCCCGATCTGGCCGAAGCCGATCACGCCCAGCGTCGCTCCGCGAAGCTCGCGGCCCATGAAGGGCACGGGCGGCTCACCGCGGTGGTAAGCCTCGGCATACGGGCTGATGCCACGCCCCAGATCGACCATGGCGGCGATGATCCATTCCGACACCGCCGCCGCATAACCGGGGCTCGCTTGCGTCACCAGCACGCCATATTGGCTGGCGGCGTCGACGTCGACGGTGCGGATGTCGACCGCGCAGCGGATGAAGGCATTGAGTTCCGGCAAGGCACGGAACAGCGCCTTGGAGCCCGGTGTCTGGCGGTAGGCGATGAGGGCACCACAACCTTGGGCGGCAGCGATCAGCTCGGGCGTGGAGAGGTCGCGGGCCTCGGGGTTGAAGCGCACGTCGGCGATCGCCTGCAGCGCCCGCGTGGCGTTCGGGCCGAAGTACTGTTCGAGCTTGTCGGTCGGGTGGCTGACAAAGACAGTCGTCATGGCGCGATCCTTTCGGAGCTTGCTTTCGCCGCACGCACTTTCGCCGCGAGGGGTGGCGGCGCCACCGACTCGCGCTCGACCAGCTGCGTCGGCGCGAAGACGCCGCCGCGCTCGTCGGCGTCGGCATCCGGCTGCGGGTGCATCACCCTTTCCACCATCGCGCGGGCCATCTCGGGCACCGGCAGTTGCACCGTCGTCAAGGTCGGGTTCGACAAGGCCGACAGGAAGTGGCCGTCCACGCCGACGATCGACACGTCGCGCGGCACCACGAGCCCGGACTCACGCAAGCCCGCCATCAGCCCGAGCGCCATCAGGTCGTTGAGCGCGACGATGCCGGTCGGCCGACGTGCGGCACGCGCGATCTGCCAGGCCATCGCGCGCCCGACCTCGGCGATCACCGAGTCGCCGTATTCGTTGAGCGGCCCGCCGTCGATCAGCTTCGCGTGGGCGCGCAGGCCGGCGGCATCGGCCGCAGCGTGGAAGCCGTCGATCTTTGCGCTGCGGCTCATCGTCATGCCGGCGACCGTCGCGAAAGCCAGGCGCCGGTGGCCCTTGTCGATCAGGTGCTGCGTGGCCAGGCGCGCGGCTTCGAAGTTGTCGGGCATCACGTGCGCCACCTGCGAGCGCCGGCCCGGTGTGGCACCGCGGTCGTAGCTGACGACCACCATGCCGCGCTCGACCGCCGACTCGAAGTGGCGCTCGTCGGCCAGCGACGAGATCACGATCACGCGGCGCACGCCGTGCGAGAGCAGATCTTCGAAGAACGCACTCTCCTTCTGCGGGTCGCGGTAGGTGCTGCCGATCAGCAGGCGGTAGCCGAACTGCTCCTGCGCCACGGTCTCGATCTCGCGCGCGATGTAGCCGTACATCGGGTTGGTCATAGACGGCACCAGCAGGCCGATCAGTGGCGTCTGCCCGGTCTTCAACTGCTGGGCCAGCTTGTTGGGCCGGAACTGCAGCGACTGGATCGCCGCTTCGACACGCGCCAACGTCTCTGGGCGCATGCGGTCGGCGCGGCCGTTGAGCACGTTCGAAACCGTGCTCACCGAAACGGCGGCCTGTTTCGCAACGTCCTGGATCGTGGTCATCGAATTTGTCCTGGGAATGAAGGGCCGCTACAGGCCGAGCCGGGTCGGCAGCCACAAAGAGAACGACGGCACGAGCACCAGCACGACCAGTGCCGCGAGCAGCACGGCCATGTATTTCATCATGGGCCGGGCCACGTCTTTCACCTGTGTGCCGGTGATCGCGCAGGTGGCGAACAGGCCGAGGCCGATCGGTGGTGCGAACAAACCCAGGCCCATCGCGATGACCATCACGGTGCCGAAGTGCAGCGGGTTCACGCCGAGCTGCTGCGCGATCGGCGTGAGCAGCGGGCCGAAGATGATCAAGGCCGGCGCGCCTTCGAGCACCGCGCCGAACACGATCATCAGCAGCACCGAGAGCAGGATGAACATCGTGCTGCCGTACTGGTGCGCGAACGTGACCATCGTGCCCGACACGAGCTGCGGAATCTGCTCGATCGTCAGCGCGAACGACAGGCTCGATGCCGCCGCGACGATGAACAGGATGCTGCCCGCCATCGACGCCGAACGCACGAAGAGCCGCCCGAGGTCGCTCACGCTCAACTCGCGAAACGCGAGGCTGCCGGCGACGAGTGCGTAGATCACCGCGAAGGCCGAGACCTCGGTCGAGGTGGCCACACCCGAGGTCACGCCCTTGCCGATCATCGCGACCATGATGATCGCGACCAGCGCGCCGCCGAGCAGCTTGAGCATCGGCGTGCGGTGTTCGAAAGCTTCGTCGGGGTTGATCTTCTTGCCGACGATCACGGCCAGCGCGGCCAGTGCCAGCGCCATCACGGCCGCCGGCACGAGGCCGGCCATGAACAGGCCGGCGATCGAGATGTTGGCGACGAAGCCCATGATGATCATGTTGATGCAGGGCGGGATCGTCTCGGCCATCACCGCGGTGCAGGCCAGCAGGCCGGCGGCTTCGTTCGGGTCTTGCCGGGTGCGGCGCACCGCCGGCATCACGATGCCGCCGACGGCCGCGATGTCGGCGAGCTTGGAGCCCGACACGCCGGAGAAGAAGGCCGTCGCGGTGATCGTGATCAGCCCGAGCCCACCACGCACGCGGCCGAAGATGCGCAACAGCAGTTCGATCAGCCGCGACGACATGCCGTTCGATTCCATCAGCAAACCGGCGAGCACGAAGAACGGGATCGCCAGCAGAACGAAGTGGTCGCTGCCGGCCATCACCTGCTGCGAATAGATCAGCAACGGCAACGACGGGTCGGCCAGAAAGTAGAGCAGCGCGGCGAACGCGAGCACGAAGCCGATCGGCACACCGAGCAGCAGCGAACCGAAGAAGCCGAACGCGAGCAGCAGCCCGCGCGGCACGGCGTGCCCGGGCACGAAGGCGTTCCAGCCGTAGACGGCGGCCAGCACGAGCACGGCACCGACGAGCGTGGTGACCACGATGCGCGGCGGCGCGTTGACCGCGTTCGCCACGCCGAACAGCGTCATGAACGCGCTGCCGATCACGACCGGGAACACGTACAACCACTGCGGCAGGCCGAGCGGCGTGGTCTGAGTCCAGGTGTCGACCAGCAACAGCATCGACGACAGGCACAGGCTCGCCGCCACCCCGGCGATGACCCAGTGCGCGAGCTGCACCAGCGCCGGCTGCCAGCCCGCCGGCAGCAACTGGCGAAACAGGTCGACACCGACGTGCTGGCTGCGCGCCAGCACTGTGGCGGCGCCGAAGAACACGAGCATCAG
>JANYFX010000629.1 GCA_025359585.1 Rhizobacter sp.
CCTTCTGGCTGATCTGGGCCTTTGCAGGGCGCAAGGCGATGCTGGAAATCTGGCCAGCCATTCTGGTCACCGGCGTGGCGTTCGCGGTGCCGCAGTACCTGGTGTCGAACTTCATCGGGCCGGAGCTGGTCGACATCATTGCGGCGATCGTCTCGATGGCTTCGCTGATCCTGTTCCTGCGGGTCTGGCAGCCGAAGAAGCTGTGGACTTCGCCGACGATGCGCGGCAAGGACGTGAGCGCCGCCGAGGCCAAACCAGCGCAACCCATCGTGCGGCACTCGACCGCCGAACTGGTTCGTGCCTGGGCGCCCTGGGCCATCCTGTCGGTGTTCGTCTTCGTCTGGGGGCTGCCCGGCTTCAAGGCCTACCTCAACGGCCTGTTCGCGCCCACATTCCCGATCGACGGCCTGCACAACCTCATCATGAAAGTGCCACCGGTCGTACCCAAGCCGCACCCGGAAGCGGCGGTCTACACGCTGAACCTGTTGTCGGCCACCGGCACCGGCATCCTGCTGTCGGCGATCGTCGGCGCGCTGGTGATGAAGTACAACCCGATCGAGATCGTCGGCAACTACTTCAAGACCTTCTGGCTGGTGCGCTACTCGCTGCTGACCATCGTGCTGATGCTGGCGCTGGGCACGCTCACCCGCTTCTCGGGCACCGACACCACGCTCGGCCTGGCGTTCGCCAACACCGGTGTGTTCTACCCGTTCTTCGGCACGCTGATGGGCTGGATCGGCGTGGCGATGACGGGCTCCGACACGGCCTCCAACGTGCTCTTCGGCGGCATGCAGAAAGTGGCGGCCGAGCAGCTCGGGCTGAGCGCGAACCTGATGGGTGCGGCCAACAGCTCGGGCGGCGTGATGGGCAAGATGATCGACGCGCAGTCGATCGTCGTGGCCTCCACCGCGACGCGCTGGTTCAACCACGAAGGCGACATCCTGCGCTACGTGTTCTTCCACTCGATCGCGCTGGCCTCGCTGGTCGGCCTGTACGTGACGCTGCAGGCTTATGTGTGGCCATTCACGCTGATGGTGGTCCGGTGACCGTGACGGGCGCTACAGTGCAGCTCCATGCACACACTCTCCCGCCCGGGACTCCGGCCATGAGCGCGCCGTTGCCCAGCGGCGTCGGTGCCGCCGCCAACGAAGCCACGCAGCGCGCGCTGCGCCAGACCGAGGTCGTTGCCGCGCTGTCGGCGCTGCTGCCGGCCCACGCGCTGCTGTGGCATGCCGAAGACACTGTGCCCTACGAGTGCGACGGCCTCACCGCCTACCGCGAGCAGCCTCTGGTGGTGGTGTTGCCAGAGACCGAAGCGCAGGTCGCGGCCGTGCTGCGCGAGTGCCACCGCCTGAACGTGCCGGTGGTCGCGCGTGGCGCCGGCACCGGGCTGTCGGGCGGGGCCTTGCCGATCCGGCTGGGCGTGACGCTGAGCCTGGCCAAGTTCAACAAGATCACCAGGCTCGACCCGGTCTCGCGCACCGCCGTCGTCCAGTGCGGCGTGCGCAACCTCGCGATCAGCGAGGCGGCCGCGCCCTACGGCCTGTACTACGCGCCCGACCCGAGCAGCCAGATCGCCTGCACCATCGGCGGCAACGTGGCCGAAAACTCCGGCGGCGTGCACTGCCTGAAATACGGGCTAACACTCCACAACGTGCTGCGCGTGCGCGGCTTCACGGTCAGTGGCGAGCCGGTCGACTTCGGCTCCGAAGCGCTCGACTGCGCCGGCCTCGACCTGATGACGATCCTGGTCGGCAGCGAAGGCATGCTCGCAGTCACGCTCGAAGTGACCGTGAAACTCGTGCCCAAGCCGCAGCTCGCGCGCTGCATCATGGCCAGCTTCGACGACATCCGCAAAGCCGGCGACGCGGTCGCCAACGTGATCGCCGCCGGCATCATCCCGGCCGGGCTGGAGATGATGGACAAGCCGATGACGGCGGCGGTCGAAGACTACGTGCACGCCGGCTACGACCTGAATGCGGCCGCGATCCTGCTGTGCGAGAGCGACGGCACGCCCGAAGAAGTGGCCGAAGAGATCGGCCGCATGGAAGCCGTGCTCGGCTCGAGCGGCGCGACGCGCATCGAGGTGAGCCAGAACGAAGCGCAGCGCCTGAAGTTCTGGAGCGGCCGCAAGAACGCGTTCCCCGCCACCGGCCGCCTGAGCCCAGACTACATGTGCATGGACTCGACGATTCCGCGCAGCCGCCTGGCCGACATCCTGCTCGCCATTGGCGAGATGGAAAAGAAGTACGGCCTGCGCTGCGCCAACGTCTTTCATGCCGGCGACGGCAACCTGCACCCGCTGATCATGTTCGACGCCAACGACGCCGACCAGCTGCACCGCTGCGAGCTGTTCGGCGCCGACATTCTGGAGCGCAGCGTCGAGATGGGCGGCACGGTCTCGGGCGAGCACGGCGTGGGTGTCGAAAAACTCTCGGCGATGTGCGTGCAGTTCTCGGCCACCGAGCGCGAGCAGATGCTGTCGCTCAAGCGCGCCTTCGACCCCAAGGAATTGTTGAACCCGGGCAAGGCGATCCCGTCGCTGGCGCGCTGCGCCGAGTACGGGAAGATGCACGTGCGGCGCGGGCTGCTGCCGTTCGCGGACATCTCCCGCTTCTGACAATCCGCGCCGCATGAGCCCCACTGACCCCGCCCTGCAAGTTCTCATCGACCGCATTCACAGCGCCCGCTCCGCCGGCGCGCAGCTCTGCATTCGCGGCGGTGGCAGCAAGGACTTTTACGGCGAAGCGCCACAGGGCGAGGTGCTCGACACGCGCATCCTCGAAGGCACCTCCAGCTACGAACCCAGCGAGCTCGTTGTCACCACGCGCTGCGGCACGTCGCTGGCCGAACTCGAAGCGCTGCTCGCCACCAAGGGCCAGTGCCTGCCCTTCGAGCCACCGCACTTCGGCGACTCGGAGCTGAACGCTTCGAGTCGCGGCGCCACGGTCGGCGGCATGGTCGCCGCCGGCCTGTCGGGCCCGTCGCGCGCGGCCACGGGCTCGGTGCGCGACTATGTGCTCGGCGCCACCATCCTGAACGGCAACGGCGAGGTGCTGAGCTTCGGCGGGCAGGTGATGAAGAACGTCGCCGGCTACGACGTGTCGCGCCTGATGGCCGGCTCGATGGGCACGCTCGGCGTGATCCTCGAAGTCTCGCTGAAGGTGCTGCCGGTCGCGCCCGCGTCGCTCACGCTGCGCCTCGAGATGGACCAGGCCACGGCCATCGCGCAACTCAACTCATGGGGCGGCCTGCCGCTGCCACTGAACGCCAGCGCCTGGTGGGACGGCAACCTGATCCTGCGCCTGCGCGGCGCGCTCGCTGCGGTGCAGGCGGCGCGCGCGCGGCTCGGCGGCGACATGGTCGGCCCCGAGCACGCCTTGCCGTTCTGGGACGGCCTGCGCAACCACGACGACGAGTTTTTCGTGAAAGCGCGCGAGGCCGTGAAGCTAGGGGCCACGCTCTGGCGCATCTCGGTGCCACAGATCACGGCGCCACTCGCGCTCTCGGGCGAAATGATGATCGAATGGGGCGGCGCGCAGCGTTGGCTCTGCAGCGCCTTGCCAGCCTCGACCGTGCGCGACGTGGTGGCGCGCGTCGGCGGCCATGCCACGCTGTTCGCAGCGCTCGACAAGAGCGCGGGTGCCTTCGCGCCGCTGCAGTCGCCGCTCGACCGCATCCACCGCGAAATCAAGAAGTCCTTCGACCCCTCGGGCATCTTCAACCCCGGCCGCCTCTACCCCGGGCTCTGAACGGCACGCACGCATGCAAACCAACCTCGCCCCGCAATTCAAAGGCACGCCCGAAGGCATCGAGGCCGAAGCGATCCTGCGCAAGTGTGTGCACTGCGGCTTCTGCACCGCGACCTGCCCGACGTATCAGTTGCTCGGCGACGAACTCGACGGGCCGCGCGGCCGCATCTACCTGATGAAGCAGATGCTCGAAGGCGCGCCTGTCACGCGCAGCACGCAGCAGCACCTCGACCGCTGCCTGACCTGCCGCAACTGCGAAAGCACCTGCCCTTCGGGCGTGCAGTACGGCAACCTGGTCGAGATCGGCCGGCGCCTCGTCGACGAGCGTGTGCCGCGCCCTGCGAGCGACAAAGCGGTGCGCTGGCTGCTGAAGGAAGGCCTGACCTCGCCGCTGTTCGCCCCGGCGATGAAGCTCGGCCAGATGGTGCGCCCGCTGCTGCCCGAGTCGCTGAAGAACAAGGTGCCCGGCAAGGCACCGGCGCGCGCCCACCACTGGCCCACACGCGAGCACAAACGCAAGGTCTTGATGCTGATGGGCTGCGTGCAGCCGGCGATGATGCCCAACATCAACAGCGCCACCGCACGCGTGCTCGACGCCGCCGGCATCCAGACGGTGGTGGCCGACGAAGCCGGCTGCTGCGGCGCGATCCGCACCCACCTGAACGATCACGAAGGCGGCTTGAACGACATGCGCCGCAACATCGACGCGTGGTGGCCGCTGGTCTCCAATGGCGGCGCGTTCGAGGCGATCGTGATGAACGCCTCGGGCTGCGGCGTCACGGTGAAGGAATACGGCCACGCGCTGGCGGGCGACCCGGCCTATGCCGACAAGGCAAAGCGCATCAGCGAACTCACGCGCGACCTGAGCGAGCTGCTGCCCGACCTGGTGGCCGCGCTCAAGCCGAAGCTGCGGATGCGCAACGTCGACACCCACCTCGCCTTTCACCCGCCGTGCACGCTGCAGCACGGCCAGCAACTGCGGGGTGGTGTCGAAACCCACCTGAATGCACTCGGCTTCAACGTGCAATTGGCCACGGTTGAAGCCCACCTGTGCTGCGGCTCGGCCGGCACCTATTCGGTGCTGCAACCCCAGCTCGCATACCAGCTGCGCGACCGCAAGCTGGCGAACCTGGCACCGCTGGAAGCGCAGACCATCGTCTCGGCCAACATCGGCTGCATCCAGCACCTGCAGACCGGCACCACAACAAAGGTGCGGCACTGGGTCGAAGTGCTGGACGACGCACTGGCGTAGTGCACGAGGCGCCGGACTCAAGGTTCCGGAAGGCTTGCCGATACACAGGGCGTCCCCATGCCCGCGGCCGGACTCGGTCGCATCGTCAAACCTTATTCCGGACTGGATCCAACATGAAACGCCCCCTCATTGCCGCTGCCGCCGTCGTGATGCTCGCTGCCTTTGGCGCGGCCCACGCCGAAGACCCGAAAGCCACCATCGCCGACCTCGATGCACGTCTGGCCAAGATCGGCGCCGCCAAGCTCGACGGCACCGAAAAGGTCGGCGAGAAGACCGTGCCGGCGCTCTACTTCGGCGAGCGCAAGATCAACAACAACTACGACGTGGTCGACGCCGTGCGCAAGGCGCACAACGCCACCGCCACCGTGTTCGTGAAAGACGGCGACGAATTCGTGCGCGTCAGCACCAACGTGCTCACGCCCGAAGGCAAACGCGGCGTCGGCACACAACTGGCCCGCAACAAGGCCTATGAAGCAGTCATCGCCGGCTCGCAGTACTGCGGCCCGATCGACGTGCTCGGCACCGCCTTCGACGCCTGCTACAACCCGATCAAGGACGCCTCCGGCAAGCTGATCGGCGTGAGCTACATCGGCCACAAGAAGTAAGCACGCCTCTTCTCGCGTGACCCTCTGCCCAGCCCGACCCGGGTTGGAGCAGGGCATCAACCCGAAGCCTCCCGGAAGCTTGCCATGAAGAACCTTTCCCGCCTGCGCGACACCTTCGGCCACATGGCCGTTCGGACGCAGCTGACCGCCGCGTTCTCGATCATCCTGCTGCTCACCGCGCTGGTGGGCGGCGTGGCCTTCAACGGCCTGTCACGCGTCAACGCGCAGGCCGATGCCCTGGCCACGAAGTGGCTGCAGGGCGTGGGCTTGCTGGCCGAGCTGCGTGTCGGCCTGGTCGATGCGCGCGAATACGAAATCAAGCACAGCCGCACCGCCGACTCCAGCTACCACTCCGAGTACGAAGAGAAGATCGGCGCCGCAGCGAAGGCCGCCACCGCCGCCGTCGGTGCGTACGAGCCGCTGGTGTCGGGCGATGCCGAACGCGAACTCTTCGCCAAGTTCGGCAAGGCCTGGGCGAGCTACCAGAAGGCCGAGCAGCGCGTGGTCGCGCTCGGCCGCGAAAAGAAGACACAAGACGCCACGGACATCAGCGACGGCATGGCCAGCATGGCCTTCGACGAAGCGCTCGGTGCGCTCAACGTGCTGACGAAGTACGGCTTCGAAGGTGGCAAGGCTTCGGCAGAACACGCCACCGCGATCTACGCGCAGGTGAAATACGTGATGCTCGGCCTGCTGGCCGTTGCACTGCTTCTCGGCTTCGGCCTGGCCTTTGCCATCACGCGCCAACTGCTCGGCCAGTTGGGCGGCGAACCGGGCACGGCCGCCGACGTGGCCAAAGCCGTGGCCGAAGGCGACCTGACGACGCAGATTCATCTCAAGGCGGGCGACACCGACAGCCTGATGGCACGCCTGCAGTCGATGCAAGCGGCGCTTGCAGAAGCGGTGACCAACGTGCGCCAGGGTTCTGAAAACGTGGCCACCGCGAGCGCCGAGATCGCCCAGGGCAACCAGGACCTGTCGAACCGCACCGAACAACAAGCCAGCGCGCTCGAAGAAACCGCCGCCACGATGGACGAGCTCGGCTCGACCGTGCGCAACAACGCCGACAACGCCAAGCAGGCCAACCAGCTCGCGCTTGGCGCGTCGGCAGTGGCGCTCAAGGGCGGTGCGGTGGTCGGCCAGGTGGTCGAGACCATGAAGGGCATCAACGACAGCAGCCGCAAGATCGCCGACATCATCTCGGTGATCGACGGCATCGCGTTCCAGACCAACATCCTCGCGCTCAACGCGGCCGTGGAAGCGGCCCGGGCCGGCGAGCAGGGCCGCGGCTTCGCGGTGGTGGCCGGTGAAGTGCGCAGCCTGGCGCAGCGCAGCGCCGACGCCGCCAAGGAGATCAAGCTGCTGATCAACGCCAGCGTGGAGCGCGTGGAACACGGCACCGCGCTGGTCGATCAGGCCGGCAAGACCATGGGCGAGATCGTCGGCGCGATCAAGCGCGTGACCGACATCGTCGGCGAGATCAGCTCGGCCAGCGCCGAGCAGAGTTCCGGCGTGGCACAGGTCGGTGAGGCGGTGTCGCAGATGGACCAGGCCACGCAGCAGAACGCCGCGCTGGTCGAAGAAAGCGCGGCCGCGGCCGAGAGCATGAAGCAGCAGGCGCAGCAACTGGTTCAGGCGGTGGCGGTGTTCAAGCTGCGCTCGGGCGAAGGCTCGTTCGTGGCGGCCGTGCAGGCGCCCGCCCCGGCGCGCGAAGCGCCGAGAACGGTCGAACGCCGCAGCCCGAACCGTGCCACCAACGTGGCACGCCTGCCGGCAGCCAAGCCGGAAAAAGCCGCGCCGGCCACGGCGCAGGCCACCGGCACCGACGAATGGGAAACGTTCTGAGCGGCACCCGCCGGCTGCTCCTGCGGCCGCGCGTCTGAAGCTCGACGCGGCGGCGCCGAAGCAACGACCGCGCGCGGGGCCGGCAAAATCCACGGCATGATGCCGGCACGGGCGCGCCGCGCCCGACAGCCACGCCGACAGGCCCCGCCATCAGCATCTTCCTCATCAAGCGCTTCGCGACCTTCATGGCGACCTTGCTGGTCGCCTCGATGGTGATTTTCATCGTGCTCGACGTGCTGCCCGGCAGTGCCGCCGACGTGATGCTCGGCGAATCGGCGACGCCCGAAGCAAAACAGGCGCTGAGCACCAAGCTCGGCCTCGACCGCCCGCCATTGCAGCGCTACGCGGCCTGGATGCAAGGCCTGGCCAGCGGCGAGTTGGGCGAAAGCCTTTCGTACTCGGTGCCCGTGGCTCAGCTCATCGGCGAGCGCCTGCAGGTGACCGCACCGCTCGCGCTGATGGCGATGCTGCTGACGGCAGGGCTGGCGCTCGTGCTCGGCATCTACGCCGCATCGAACCACAACAAACTCGGTGACGTGGGCGTGATGGGTTTGAGCCAGCTCGGCATCGCCATCCCCAACTTCTGGTTCGCGATCATCCTGATCTTCGTCTTCGCGGTGAAGCTGCAGTGGTTCTCGGCCGGTGGTTTTCCAGGCTGGGAAGACGGATATTTCGACGCGTTCAAGGCGCTGATCCTGCCGGCCGTGGCGCTCGCCGTGGTGCAGGCCGCGATCCTGGCGCGCATCACGCGCTCGGCCGTGCTCGACGTGCTGCGCGAAGACTTCGTGCGCACCGCGCGCGCCAAGGGCCTGAGCCGGCGCGCGGTGTTGTGGCGCCACGTGCTGCGCAACGCCTTCGTGCCGGTGCTGACCGTGATGGGCCTGCAGTTCGCGAATTTGCTGACCGGCACCATCGTGGTCGAGAACGTGTTCTCGCTGCCGGGCCTCGGGCGCCTGATCTTCCAGGCCATCGCCAACCGCGACGTGATCGTGGTGCGCAACGTGGTGATGCTGCTGGCCGCCTCGGTGATCGTGATCAACTTCATCGTCGACGTGCTGTACGCGGTGATCGACCCGCGCTTGAAGGTCCAGAGCGCATGAGCTTTCTGCAACGTGCGCTGCGCCACAAGAGCTTTGCCATCGGCGGCGTCTTGGTGCTGCTGCTGATCGCAACCGCCATCGGCTCGTTCATCTGGACGCCCTACCCCGCTGCCGAGCTCGACATTCCGAACAAGCTGCAGTTGCCCTCGGCCGCGCACTGGCTCGGCACCGACAGCCTGGGCCGCGACATCGTCTCGCTGCTGATCGTCGGCGCGCGCAACTCGATCGCGGTCGGCGTGATCGCGGTCGGCATCGGCATCGCCTTCGGCGTGGCGCTCGGCCTGCTCGCGGCCGCGCGGCGCGGCTGGGTCGAAGAGGCGGTGATGCGCTTTTCGGACTTCACGTTCGCATTCCCGGCATTGCTCTCGGCCATCATGCTCACCGCCATCTACGGGCCGGGCCTGGTGACCTCGATCGTGGCCATCGGCATCTTCAACATCCCGGTCTTCGCACGCATCACCCGGGCCGCCGCCAACGGCGTG
>JANYFX010000636.1 GCA_025359585.1 Rhizobacter sp.
GCTTCTGGCGCGTGCGCCCGCTCTGCGGCTGGCTGATGCTGCCCTACCTCGTGTGGGTCGGCTTCGCCTCGGCGCTCACGCTGGCGATGTGGTGCCTGAACCCCGGCGTCTTGTGAGCGAAGCGCGAACGACGATGACCCCGCTGGTCGTCGTCCTGACGATCACCTTGCTGCTCGGCCTGCAACCCGTCACGACCGACCTCTACCTGCCGGCGCTGCCGACGATGCAGCGCGAGCTCGGCGCGACGGCCAGCGCCACGCAGATGACGCTGTCGGTGTTGATCATCTGCTTCGGCCTGGCGCAGCTCGTGTGCGGGCCGCTCTCCGACCGCTTCGGCCGCCGCCCGGTATTGCTCGGCGGCATGGCGCTGTACTGCATCGCCAGCGTGATGGGCGCGCTGGCGTTGGACATCGGCACGCTGATCGTCTGGCGCGGTGTGCAGGGCGCGGCGATGGCCGCCGCCGTCACCTGCGGCCGCTCGATGGTGCGCGACCTGTTCCAGCCACACGAAGGCGCGCGTGTGATGTCGCGTGCGCTCGGCGGGTTGGGGCTGATCGCGTTGCTGAGCCCGGCCCTCGGTGGCCTGCTGCTGCAGTGGCTGAGCTGGCACGTGGCCTTGCTCGCCACCGCCTTGTTCGGGGCCGCCACGCTGGCCTTCATCGCCTGGCGTTTCGAAGAGACGCTGGCGCAGCGCGACCCACGCGCCACGCAACTGATGCCGCTGCTCCGCAACTGGCAGGGCGTGCTGCGCCACCCGAGTTTTCGCGCCTGGACGGCGCTGCTGTGCTGCACCTACGGCGGCATCTTCACGATCCTCGCGAGCTCGTCGTTCGTCTTCATCGACGTGCTCGGCCTGTCGCGTTTGGCCTTTGGCGGCGTGCTGGCCGTCAACTCGCTCGCCTACATCGCCGGCACGGTGTTGTGCCGGCGCCTGTTGCTGCGCCACGGGCTGCGCGGCGCGGTCAAACGCGGGGCGGCGTTCTCGCTCGCCGGTGGCCTCGGCATGGCGGCCTTCAGCCTGGCCGGTGTGCACACGGTCTGGGCGATCATGGGGCCGATGCTGCTGTTCGCGATCGGCCACGGTGTGAACCAGCCTTGCGGCCAGGCCGGCGCGGTCGGCCCGTTCCCCGAGAAGGCCGGAACGGCCGCGTCGATGTCGGGCTTTCTGATGATGCTGACGGCCTTCTGCGCTGGTCTGGTGCTCGGCCGCAGCATCAACGGCACGGTCTTTCCGCTCACGCTCGGCGTGGGTTTTTTCAGTGTCGTGCTCGCCACGGTTGCATGGACGCTGGTGCAGCGAGACGGCGACCCCTCGGCGCGGCCCGGCCGCCTGCCCGCTCAAGCTTCAACATGACCACGACCACCCCACCCTCCACCCTGGCCTGCCTGTGCCTGGCCGGCCCCACCGCTTCGGGCAAGACGGGCGCTGCGCTCGCGATCGCGCAGGCGCTGGCCGGCGAACGGCCGGTCGAGATCGTCAGCGTCGACTCGGCGCTCGTCTACCGCGGCATGGACATCGGCACCGCCAAGCCCACGCCCGAAGAACGCGCGCTGGTACCGCACCACCTGATCGACATCATCGAACCCTTCGAGGCTTACTCGGCCGCGCTGTTCGTCGGCGATGCGCAGCGCCTGATCAGCGAGATCACAGCACGCGGAAACCTGCCGCTGCTGGTCGGCGGCACGATGCTGTATTTCAAGGCCTTGTTCGAAGGGCTGGACGCGATGCCCGCGGCCGACCGCGGCGTGCGCGCGGCACTGGCCGAGCAGCTCGAACGCCAGGGGCTGCCGGCGCTCTACCGCGAGCTGCAGCGGGTCGACGCCATCACGGCAGCACGCCTGAAGCCGGCCGACCAGCAACGCATTCAGCGTGCGCTCGAAGTGTTCCGCGTCAGCGGTCAGCCGATCTCGTCGTTCCACAGCGAGAAGCCGGCGCAGGCCGTGCCGCCGCTGATCTCGCTCGAACCGCTTGACCGCGCGTGGCTGCACAGGCGCATCGAGCAGCGCTTCGCTGCGATGCTCGACGCCGGCCTGCTCGACGAAGTGCGCGCGCTCGGCGAGCGTGGCGATCTGCACCCCGACATGCCTTCGATGCGCTGCGTCGGTTACCGCCAGTCGTGGGAAGCGCTGGAGCACGAATACGAACACGGCGAGCACTTGCGCGCCGTGGTCCAAGAGACCGGCAGCGCCGCGACGCGCCAGCTCGCCAAGCGCCAGCTCACGTGGCTGCGGGGCATGGCCGGGCGCCACACCGTCGCGTGTGATGCGGAAGACGCCACGGCGCAGGTCGTGGCCCTGGCGCGGCAGCTCGCGCCGGCGCTTCGATGAGGCCCTTCACTTGAGCTTGCTGCAAGTTCACGCACTCGCCAAACGTTACGGCGATGCCACCGTCTTTTCCGGTGTCGACCTGAACGTGGCACCGGGCGAGTTCGTCGCGATCCTCGGTGAATCGGGCGTCGGCAAGTCGACGCTGCTGAACTGCATCGCCGGGCTCGACACGGTCGACGCGGGGCGGGTGCAGATCAACGGCACGAGCATCACGACGCTGCCCGAAGCGGAACAGGCGCTGTTCAGGCGCCAGCACCTCGGTTTCGTGTTCCAGGCCTTTCACGTGCTGCCGCATTTGAGCGTGGCGCACAACGTGGGGCTACCGCTGCTGTTGCAGCACAAGCCCGATGCGGCACGTGTCGAAGCCTTGCTCGAAGCGGTCGGCCTCGGCGGCCTGGGCGCACGTTTGCCCGAGACCTTGTCGGGCGGGCAGCTGCAGCGGGTGGCGATCGCGCGAGCGATGGTGCACCGCCCGGCGCTGATCCTCGCCGATGAGCCGACCGGCAACCTCGACCCGGTGACCGCCGAGCGTGTGATGGACCTGCTCTCGGCCCAGGTGCGCGAACAGGGTGCGGCCTGCGTTCTGGTCACGCACTCGAAGACCGCGGCCGCGCGCGCAGACAGAGTGCTAACGCTGACGGCACGCGGCATGCAGAACGGTCCGCTGGTGCCATGACTTCCTTGCTGCTCCGGCTGTCGTGGCCCGAGCTGCGCCACCACCCGTGGCGCAACCTGGCCGCGCTGCTCGCGGTCACGCTCGGCGTGGCGCTGGCGTTTTCGGTGCAGCTCATCAACCAGTCGGCGCTGAGCGAATTCAGCTCGGCGGTGCGGGCCGTCAACGGCGAGCCCGACTTCGAATTGCGCGGCCAGCGCGGCGGCTTCGACGAAGCGCTGTACGAACGTGTCGCGCGCCACCCGCAGGTCGCGATCGCGAGCCCCGTCGTCGAGATCGACACCTACGGCTTCGACGTGTCCGGCCAGCGTGTCGCGCTGAAAGTTCTCGGGCTCGACGCGCTGGTCGTCGCCGGCATCGCCCCCGCGTTGATGCCGCGCCCCGACCCGGGTGCCGACCGCATGGCCGTGCTCGATCCCGGCGCGGTCTTTCTCAACGCGGCGGCACGCCAACGGCTGGCGGCGGCGAACGGCCTGCGTGTGCAAACCGCCACCGGCAGCACGCTGCTCAACGTGGCCGGCAGCGTGCTCGCCAGCGGCCCGCCGCTGGTGGTCGTCGACATCGCCGGTGCACAAACGAGCTTCGGCTGGCTCGGCCGCCTGAGCCGCATCGACGTGCGCCTCGCGCCCGGTGCCGACCGCGCCACCGTGTTGCGCGAACTCGCACTGCCACCGGGCATTCGCGCCGCAGCGCCCGACGAAGCGGCGCAGCGGGTGTCGAACGTGTCGCGCGCGTACCGCGTCAACCTGACGGTGCTGGCGCTCGTCGCCTTGTTCACCGGCGCGTTCCTGGTGTTCTCGATCCTCTCGCTGTCGGTCGCCAAGCGCCAGCCGCAGCTCGCCTTGCTCGGCGTGCTGGGCCTTTCCGGACGTGAACGATTGATGCTGGTGCTGGCGGAGTCGGCGATCCTCGGTTCCGTGGGCAGCGTGCTCGGGCTCGCACTCGGCACGGCACTGGCCGCACTCGCACTGCGCTTGCTCGCCGGTGACCTGGGCGGTGGCTACTTTCCGGGCGTGGCGCCGAGCCTGCAGTTCGATGCGGTGTCGGCGGCGGTCTACGGTTTGCTCGGCGTGGCTGCGGCATGCATCGGCGGCTGGTTGCCGGCGCGCGCCGCGCAACAACTCGCACCGGCGCAAGCGCTGAAGGGATTGAGTACACGCAGCGGCAACCAGGGCTCGGCGCTGTTCGGCCCGGCGCTGTTGCTGGCCGGCGTGGCGCTCGCGTTGTTGCCGCCGGTGTTCGAGATTCCGCTGGCGGCCTACATCTCGGTGGCCTGCCTGCTGCTCGGCGGCATCGCCTGCGTGCCGGCTGGCGTGGGCTTGCTGCTCGCCCGCGTGGCGCCGCCCAGACAAGCGCTCGCGCTGCTGGCGGTGGAGCGGGCGCGTCACCAGCGCCATACCGCGACGATCGCCGTGGCCGGTGTGGTCGCGAGCCTGAGCCTGGCGGTGGCGTTGACCGTGATGGTCGCGAGCTTTCGCGATTCGGTGACGCAGTGGCTCGACACGGTGCTGCCGGCCGACCTTTACGTGCGCGCAGCGGCGTCGATCAGCGCCGCCGACGTGGCCACACTTCCCCCCGAACTGTTGCGCCGTGCGGCCACGCTGCCCGGTGTGGCGCGGGTCGAATCACAACGGGTCTCGCCGGTGCAGTTCGACGCCGCGCGGCCTGCCGTGGCCTTGATCGCCCGCGCCTTGCCCGACCCGGCGCGCACGCTGCCGCTGGTCGGCGAACTCGTGGCCTTGCCGGCGGGCGAGACCGCCGTGTTCGTCAGCGAAGCGATGGTGAGCCTCTACGGCGCCTCGCCCGGCACGCGCCTGATGCTGCCCTTGCCGAAGGCCGGGCGCACAACGCTGTTCGTGCGTGGCGTGTGGCGCGACTACGCACGCCAGCATGGCGCCGTCATCGTTCCAGCCGACGACTACCGCCGCCTGACCGGCGACGAACGCGTCAACGACATGGCCGTGTGGCTCACGCCGGGCAGCGATGCGCCGACCGTGCAGCAGGCGCTGCACAACCTGGCCACCCAACTCGGAATCGACGGCGCGCTGCTCGAGTTCGCGTCGGCCGGCGAGATCCGCAAGGTCTCGCTGCGCATCTTCGACCGCAGCTTCGCCGTGACCTACTGGCTGCAGGCGGTGGCGATCGCGATCGGCTTGTTCGGCATCGCTGCAAGCTTTTCGGCGCAGGTGCTGGCCCGCCGCAAGGAGTTCGGCCTGCTCTCGCACTTGGGGTTGACACGCGCGCAGGTGCTCACCGTGGTCAGCGTCGAAGGTGCGGTGTGGACGGCTGCAGGCGCATTGCTCGGCCTCTTGCTCGGCCTGGCCGTGAGCGTGGTGCTGGTGAAAGTCGTGAACCCACAGAGCTTTCACTGGACCATGGACCTGCTGCTGCCCTGGGCGCGGCTGGGGTTGTTGTGCGCCGCCGTGATGATCGCGGGCACACTCACGGCGTGGCTCGCCGCGCGCAGTGCCGTCGGGCGGCAGATGGCGCTGGCGGTCAAGGAAGACTGGTGAACCACGATGCCGAATTCACCCGAGCTCACACTCTCACCGGCACTGCTGACGAAGCTGCGCGGGCTCTACAGCGAGCCACATCGGCACTACCACTCGCTCGCTCACATCGAAGCGCTGCAAGGCTGGCTTGCGCGCTACCGCACGCTGGCTGAAGCGCCCGCGCTGATCGACGCGGCGATCTGGTTCCACGACGCGGTCTACGACACGCAGCGCCAAGACAACGAACAGCGTTCGGCGCTGATGGCCCACGACGCCTTGAGCGCGCTGCACTGGCCGGAAGCTGCGGTGCAGCGTGTCGCCTCGCTGGTGCTGGCCACGCGCCACCACCACGCTGACCCCGTGGACGCCGACGCCTGGCTGTTTCTCGACCTCGACTTGTCGGTGCTCGGCCAGAGCGGAGTGCGCTACATGGCCTACGCAGACGCGGTGCGCACCGAATACGCGTGGGTCGAAACCGCAGCGTACAGGGCGGGCCGGGCGCGCGTGCTGCAGGGCTTTCTGCGACGCGAGCGCATCTACCGCACACCGGCGCTGCACGACGCCTGGGAGGCGAGCGCGCGCCACAACCTC
Organism: Rhizobacter sp.; assembly: GCA_025359585.1. Taxonomy (GTDB): domain Bacteria; phylum Pseudomonadota; class Gammaproteobacteria; order Burkholderiales; family Burkholderiaceae_C; genus LMDS01. Next base: position 6,085 of record JANYFX010000636.1, read on the forward strand.
GAGCGCGAACTCGCCGCGCTCACGCCCGCGCCTCAAGGCAGCCCGGGGAGCCCCGGCAAGCCGGGCGGGTGCGGCGGCCTGGGCGGACGCGGCAGGCCCGATGGCCCCTGCGGGCGGGGCAAGCCCGCGCCGGGTGGGTGCGGTGGCACCGGCACGCGGCCGGGGCCGTGCACGTAACCGGGGCTCGGCACATAAGGCCGTGGCACATACCCTGGCCCGTGCCCCGGGCCGTAGCCGGGGCCGTAGCCGGGGCCATAGCCCGGGCCGTAGCCGGGCGCATAACCAGCGCCGTGCCCATAACCCGGGCCCCAGTAGCGACGCTGCCCGTACCAGGGCCGTTCACGATAGTACGAGCCCCAGTAGTCGACCATCACGAAGGGCGTGATCGGAATGCCGAACGAGGGGCCGTAGCCCATCACGGGCACCATCCTGTCCTCGTAGGGGTAGTAGAGGCTGCCGCCCTGGGCCCAGCCGCGCTGGCCGTCGGAAGAGATCACGTCACACCAGCGGTAACCGCTGGTGCAGCCGTACACCTGCAGGTAAGAGCCGGGCGGCAAGCGCATCACCGTGGGGTAGTTGCCGGCGGGGCCGGCGCGCACGTTGACCCACTGTTTGGTGCGGGCCTGCTCCGCGGTGGCGGCCAGCGGCAGCGCCAGAGCGAGGGCCGCCAGCGTTCGAAGCACGAGTTGTTGAGCCATGACGACCTCCTGTTGTGGACCAGCATAGCGCCAAGGCACGGCGTCGCACAATGCCCGATCGCAAGCGCCGTGCGCCGGCTCAGCCGCGCTTGGGGTCGGTCGTCAGCACGCTGGCCGCAAAAGTGTCGAGCGCTGCGGCGATCTGCGGCAGGCTTTGCGCGCCGTGGCGGCGCAGCTGGTCGCGCACGAGCTCTTCCATGCCGCCGACCAGCGCCAGCAATTGCGCGTCGTTCAGTTCCTCGAGGCCGGATTGCGAACGCTGCCGCAGCCGATGAAAGGCGCGCCATTGTTCGACCCACTGCGCCATCACCCAGTCGCGCCGGTCGAGCCCGCGGCGGCCGGAGGCGAGCACCTCGACCGTGAACGACCAGGCCGCCGCCGGCGCACTCGCCATCGCGGCCAGGTAGGCATGGATCGCGATCCGGGTGCGCAGCGCGGGGTCGTCATGCGCGACACCCGCAAGCGCCTGGCGGATCGCACCGAACAGGCTGCGCATACCGTCTTCGTAGGCCGCCAGAAAGCAGTCTTCGAGCCCGGGAAAGTGCTCGTAGAACGTGCGCCGCGAAACACCGGCCAGCGCGATCACGTCGGCCACCGTCGCCGCACCAAACCCCTTGTCGGCGACGACGCGCGCCACCGCGTCGAGCAGGCGCACCCGCTGCGAGCCGGCGACGGCCGCCTGCGTGAGCGGGTGGCGGCCACGTGGCAGCTTCTCGGGCGGGGCGGGTTGGCGCGGGCTTGCCGTCATGATTTGAAAACGTTACCATACCCGAAGAAAACACGCATGTTTTTAAAACACATCCGGGTCGCCGACCCGACACAAGGAGCCGAAGATGCTTGCCAACATTCTGGTGGGGCTGGTCGCCGCCCTGCACGTCTACTTCATGGTGCTGGAGATGCTGCTCTGGGACAAGCCGACCGGCCGCCGCGTGTTCGGGCTGACGCAGGAGTTCGCCACCGCCTCGAAGGGCCTGGCCGCCAACCAGGGCCTGTACAACGGCTTTCTGGTCGCGGGCCTCGTGTGGGGCCTGAGCCAGGGCGCGGCCGGCACGCCGCTGAAGGTCTTCTTCCTCGGCTGCGTGATCGTCGCCGGTGTGTTCGGGGCGATCACCGTCGGCCGCAAGATCCTGTTCGTGCAGGCGCTTCCTGCCGCTGTGGCGATGGCCGCCGTATTGCTGACCTGAGCGCAGCGCGCGGCACGGGTGTGCCGCGCGGCTTGTGCTGCCGTCAGTCGGCCGCGAAGCAGTAGTACAGGCCGGCGCCGCCGGTCGCCACGAGCGCCGCCTGGCCGCAGCCGCGGGTCATGTGCGACGAGTTCCACGACTTGGCGGGCACGCTTTCGTCGAGGCCGGTCTTGTCGTGGTGGCCGACCATCGCCGAGCCTTCGCCGCTTTGCGTCCAGTTGCCGCAGGTCGAGTTCACGTTGCCGGCGATGAAGCTGCCGTCGGGCTGCGAGCCGGTCAGCACATCGTGCGTGTTCGGGGTATCGCCCCGGCCGTTGACGCCCACGCCGGCCTCGGTCAACGCGGTCTGCTGGTTGATGTTGTTGGCGCCGTGCAGTTGTGCCACGTCGGTGGCCACGACCACACCCTTGGCGTTCTGCCACGGGCCCTTGCCGATGCGGTCACGTGCGTTCACGCCCGGCACGTTGGCGGTGGGCTGCTGGCTCAGGTAAGCGCGCCAGGTGCGGTTGCCGGCGCCGGCCGCTGCGGCGAGCGTCTGGCACTGTTTGTCGGCACCGGCGAGGCCGCCGAGGTCAGCGCCCTTGCCCGGCCCGGCGCTGGTGACGAAGAAGCTCATGCCGGTCTTGCCGGACGACATGCTGCCGCAGGCGGCGAGCACGGAAACGGCGGCGGCGCAGGCCGCCAGGGGCCAGATGATCGATGAACGCATGTGGGTTTCTCCTCGGGTTGGAATCGGTGACGACGCGGCAGTCTGCCAAATGTCGAAGCGCTCGCAGACTACCAAGCCGACCCGGCAACAGGGGCAAGGACAAACACCGAGGAATAAATCAGCGCGGAGCTTTTGGCGGCGCGCGGCGCGAAGGGGCGGCCGGCGGCGCGGTGCCCCGGCTGCGAGCGGTCCAGAGCTTGAAGGCGCTCGGTGTGAGCTCGCGCTTGAGCAACTGCACGAGTTGCCCCTGGGTCAGCCCGTGGCTCATCAACACGGCGTTGAAGGGCGGGCGGTCGTCCCAGGCGGTCTGGATCACGCTGGCGATTTCTGCAGCACTCAAACGGGGAACGGGCTTGGCCATGGTGGGCGATTGTGTGGCATCGCCGTGCGATGCTCCGGCCATGCACCGACGTGACTGGCTCCTCTCGACCGCCGCCTGCGCCGCGGCCCTGCGCGTGCAGGCGGCTGCGCCCGCGACGCGCCCCTTGAAATGGCCGGCCGACTTCGGTGCCCACCCCGAGTCGCGCACCGAGTGGTGGTACCTGACCGGCTCGCTCGAAGCCGGCGCGCGCCTGTGGGGTTTCCAGGTCACGTTCTTTCGTTCGTCGACCGGCCTCGCGGTCGGCAACACCAGCCGCTTCGCCGCGACCGAGCTCGTGTTCGCACACGCCGCATTGACCGATCTCGAACAGAAGCGGCTGCGCCACGACCAGCGCATCGCGCGCACCGGCTTCGGCGTGGCCGAGGCGGGCCGTGACGACACGCAGGTGCTGTTGCGCGACTGGCGACTCGGCCGCGAAAACGGCACGCCGGAGCGCAGCCGCTACCGCGCATCGATCACCAGCCAAGGCGCCGGTTTTGCCTTCGACTTGCAGTTCGACGCGACCCAACCCCTGCTTCTGCAAGGCATCAACGGCCTGTCGCAGAAAGGCCCGCAGCCCGAGCAGACCAGCCGCTACTACAGCGAACCGCAGCTCGCCGTGCAAGGCACGCTCACACTCGACGGCAAAACGCTCGCGGTGCGTGGCCGGGCCTGGCTCGACCACGAATGGAGCGATTCGCTGCTCGACCGCGAAGCTGTCGGCTGGGACTGGATCGGCATGAACCTGGACGATGGCAGCGCACTCACGGCCTTCCGCGTGCGCCGTGCCGATGGTTCTAGCGTCTACGCCGGCGGCAGCTTTCGCGCGCCGGGCCAGTCGCCGCGCAGCTTCGGGGCCGACGAAGTTCACTTCACCCCGGGCCGCGTGTGGGACAGCCCGGGTTCGAAGGCGCGTTACCCGGTCGAGTGGTGGGTCGACACACCTGCCGGCCGCTTCAACGTGAAGTCGCTGCTCGACAACCAGGAGCTCGACAGCCGCGGCAGCACCGGCGCGATCTACTGGGAGGGCCTGAGCAACCTGCTCGATGCCAATGGCCAGCGTGTCGGCCGCGGTTATCTGGAGATGACCGGCTACGCGGCGAAGCTGCAACTCTGAGCCACGGCCGCGCCGGCCTGCACGGTCAGTGCGCTCCGCCTCCGCCGCCTGCCGCACCCAGGGTCGGTTTTGAGAACCAGACCATCACGATCAACGCGAAGAACAACACCGCCGAGAGGTAGAAGATGTCGGTCACCGCCATCGTGTAGGCCTGCTGGTCGAGCAGGCGATTCACGCTGGCCAGGGCCTGCTGTTGCGTCGAGCCGCTGGCCACGAGCTGGTCGAGTGTCTGCATGGCCGTGCTGTTGCCCAGGTTCACGCTTTCGGCGAGTTGGGCGTGGTGCAGGATCGCGCGGTCTTCCCAGATCGTCGTGAACAGCGAGGTTCCGACCGCGCCGGCGGTGATGCGCACGAAGTTCGACAAACCCGCCGCCGAAGGCATGCGCTCGGGCGGCAGGCCCGAGAACACGATCGCCTGCAGCGGGATGAAAAAGAACGCCATCGCCGCGCCTTGCAACACGGTCGGGATCAGGATCGTCATGAAGTCGGCCTGCGCGTTGAAATGCGAGCGCATCCACAGCACGATGCCGAAGCCGACGAAGGCGACCGTGGCGAGCTTGCGCGGGTCGATCTTGCTGACGTTCTTGCCGACCCAGGGCGACAGGATGATCGCCAGAATGCCGACCGGCGCCGTTGCCAGCCCGGCCCAGGTCGCGGTGTAGCCCATGTATTGCTGAAGCCAGAGCGGCAGCAGCACGACGTTGCCGAAGAAGAGGCCGTACGCCACGGAAAGCGCCAGCGTGCCCATCAGGAAGTTGCGCCGGCCGAACAGGCGCAGGTCGACGACCGGATGGTCTTCGGTCAGCTCCCAGGCCAGAAAGAACGCGAAGCCGATCACCGCGGTGGCAGCGAGGATGACGATCTGCGGCGAATTGAACCAGTCGAGCTCCTTGCCCTTGTCGACCATGATCTGCAAGGAGCCGACCCAGACCACGAGCAGGCCGAGGCCGACGTAGTCGAGCTTGGTCTTTCTCGGTCCCGGGTCGCGGGT
>JANYFX010000644.1 GCA_025359585.1 Rhizobacter sp.
GCATCGCCTTCGGCGTGGCGCTCGGCCTGCTCGCGGCCGCGCGGCGCGGCTGGGTCGAAGAGGCGGTGATGCGCTTGTCGGACTTCACGTTCGCATTCCCGGCATTGCTCTCGGCCATCATGCTGACGGCGATCTACGGGCCGGGTCTGGTGACCTCGATCGTCGCGATCGGCATCTTCAACGTGCCGGTGTTCGCGCGCATCACGCGCGCGGCCGCCAACACGGTCTGGTCGCGCGAATTCGTGCTCGCCGCGCGGGCCTGCGGCAAGGGCCCGCTGCGCATCACGATCGAGCACGTGCTGCCGAACATCGCCTCGATCCTGATCGTGCAGGCGACGATCCAGTTCGCGGTCGCGATCCTGGCCGAAGCGGCGCTGAGTTACCTCGGTCTCGGCACGCAGCCGCCGCAGCCGAGCTGGGGCCGCATGCTCAACGAAGCGCAACAGATGCTGTTCTCGGCCCCGCAGCTCGCGCTGTACCCGGGCGCGGCGATCGCGCTTTCGGTGCTCGGCCTGAACCTGATGGGCGACGGACTGCGCGACCTGCTCGACCCGCGCCTGGCGCGCCGGCGCTGAAAGTTCGCTAGCGTGTCAGACGAGTGCACCCGGCAAGGTCGAGTCGGGCTGCTGGATGCTCAAGCGCCCCTGATCGGCCGTGTGCACCTCGACCCGGTCGCGCCCGCCCTGCTTGGCGTCGTAGAGCGCGCGGTCGGCGCGCTGCACCACGTCGTCGAAGCTCTCGTCGGGCGCCCACTGGGCCACCCCGAGCGAAACCGTCACCGGCACCGCGCCGGCATGCGTGGCGATCTGCGCCTGGGCCACGTTCTGGCGCAGCGCCTCGGCCACGCGCTTGCCTCGGCTGACGTTGCAGCGGCGCAAGATCACCAGAAATTCTTCGCCGCCGTAACGCGCCAGGCAATCGCCGTCGCGCAGCCGCGTGCCGAGCAGGCCGGCGACGCTGCGCAGCACCTCGTCGCCGACCGGATGGCCGTGCGAATCGTTGACCCGCTTGAAGCGGTCCACATCGACCATGCAGACCGTGACCTCTTCGCGCCTGTTCTGCACCAGCTCGGCCAATGGGTAGACGACCGAGACCAGGTGGCGGCGGTTGAACAGACCCGTCAGCGCGTCGTGGCTGGCCGCGTGGCTGGCGTCGCGCAGCGAGGTTCCGAGCGAGGCGTTTTCGGTCTCGAGCGCGCGCCGGTAACTCTGCAACTCTTCGACCAGCAATGCGTTTTCACGTTCGGCGGCGAGCGCCTGGAGCAGCGTGGTGTGGGCCACGCGCAAGCGCGCTACCAGCACGAAGCCGCACATGATCGTGGCCACCGCCATCACGATGAACTCGCGCGTGCCCTGCAGGAACATGAAAAGGATCAGCGGCGACACGCTGATCAGCACGAACAGCACGCTCGCCGGGTAGGCCGAGAGGTAACTCACCGAGAGCACCGCCAGCGCGATGAAAGCGCCGTAGATCACGGCATACAGGTTGAACGGCGCCACCACGTCTTTCAGCGCATAGGGCGCGAGGCCCCAGCACAAGGACGCGGCGATCACGAGCAGGTCGTGCAACGGGTCGGAGCGCGGGTCCGACAAGTCCATGCGCGCCAGCAGGCGCCGCGACAGCCAGCCGCGCACCAGCAAGATGCCCCAGAGCGTGAACAGCGCCACCAGCCGCGGCCCGAGCGGCGCTTCGTAGGCCACGCCGAACAACATCAGCGCGAACGAGGCCACGCCGAGCCGGCCGTTGCGCAGCGACATGTCGACGTAACGCTGCAGCAGCCGGTAGCGGATGTCGGCCGGCACGTCGAGCACCACCGGCGACGCCTGGCGCCAGGCGGCCCACACGGAGCGGAGGTCGTGCTTCATCGGTTGAGTCGGGGCGGCAGGGTCCAAAGCATCGTACCCGCGCTCGCACCACGGGCACAATGCAGGCGTGCCCGCCCCCGAAGCCCGACCACCGACCGCGCCACTGCTCGAAGTCTCGCAACTGCGGGTCACGCTTCAGACCCCGCGCGGCCCGGCCCAGGCGCTGCGTGGCATCGACCTGCAGATGCAGGGTGGCGACACGCTCGGCCTGATCGGCGAGAGCGGCTGTGGCAAGTCGATGACGGCGCTGGCCTTGATGGGCCTGCTGCCAGAAGGCGCCAAAGTCGAAGGCAGCATCCGCCTGAACGGCCGCGAGCTGGTCGGTCTGCCCGACGATGAAATGTGCTCGTTGCGGGGCAACCGCGTCGGCATGGTGTTCCAGGAGCCGATGACGGCGCTGAATCCTTTGCACACGGTGGGCGACCAGATTGCCGAACCGCTGCGCCTGCACCGCCAGATGGGCCGCACGCAGGCCCGCGCCGAGGCGCTGCGCCTGCTCGAACGGGTGCAGCTGCCGCAGGCCGCGCAGCGGCTCGACGCTTACCCGCACCAGCTCTCCGGCGGCCAGCGCCAGCGCGTGACGATCGCGATGGCACTCGCCTGCGGCCCCGACCTGCTGATCGCCGACGAGCCGACCACGGCACTGGACGTGACGATCCAGGGCGAGATCCTCGATCTGATCCACTCGCTCGTCACCGAGAGCGGCATGGCGCTGCTGCTGATCAGCCACGACCTCGGCGTGATGGCCCGCACCGTCGCGCGCCTGCTGGTGATGTACGGCGGCACGGTGGTGGAAGCCGGGCCGACGAATAAGGTCTTCGCGCACCTGGCGCACCCCTACACACGCGGGCTGTTCGGCGCGCGCCCGAGGCTGGGCACGCCGCGCGTGAACGGCCGCAAGCCGGCGCTGGCGACGATCCCCGGGCGTGTGCCGGAACTGGTGGACATGCCGGCCGGCTGCCCGTTCGCCGACCGCTGCGCGTGGGCGATCGACGCGTGTCGCGCTGCACCGCCGCCCGAGGTGGCCGTCGGTCCGCAGCACATGGCACGCTGCTTGCGCATCGACGCGGTGAAAGCCGTCGCATGACTGAATTGCTCAACGTCGAAGAGGCCGTCAAGCATTACCGCCTGCCGCGCGAGAGCCTGCTCAAGCCGGCACCGAAGGTCGAGGCGCTGCGTGGCGTGAGCTTCACGATGCGGGCCGGCACGAGCCTGGGCATCGTCGGTGAATCGGGCTCGGGCAAATCGACGCTGGCGCGCCTGGTGATGGCGCTCGAAGCGCCGACCTCGGGCAGCGTGAACCTGCTCGGGCGCAACCTGAATACCTTGTCGGCGGCCGACCTGATGGCGGCGCGGCGCGATTTTCAGATGGTGTTTCAGGACCCCTACGGTTCGCTCGACCCGCGCCAGCGCGTGCAGCGCATCGTCGCCGAGCCGCTGCTCACGACGGGTGCCGCCGAAGCGAAAGAGCGCGTGGCGCAGGCGCTCGACGCCGTCGGCCTGCGCGCCAGCGACGCTGCCAAGTACCCGCACGAATTCTCCGGTGGCCAGCGCCAGCGCATCGCGATCGCCCGCGCGCTGATCACGCGCCCGAAGCTGATCGTGGCCGACGAACCGGTGAGCGCGCTCGACGTGTCGGTGCAGGCCCAGGTGCTGAACCTGCTGGCCGACCTGCAGCAGCAGGTCGGGGTGACCTATCTTTTCATCAGCCACGACCTCGCGGTGGTCGACCACGTGTGCGACGAGGTCGCTGTGATGTACGCCGGACGCATCGTCGAACAAGGGTCGCCCGACGTTTTATTCCGCGCGTCTGCGCACCCGTACACCCGCGCGTTGATTGAAGCGTTGCCGCAGGCGCAGGTCAAGGTGGCGCGGCCACCAGCGGCTTCCGATAGAGTCGCTGCTGATGACAAGGCGCCTGCCAGCGCATCGAACACCGGCTGTTCCTTCTACAGCCGCTGCCCGCATCGCCGCGAGCGTTGCGCCGCAGAGTTGCCGGCGCTGCGAACGATCACCGGGGGCCACCGGGCCGCCTGCCACTTTGCCGAATTGGTTTTGACGACCGTACCAGGAGAGCGTTGATGAAGAAGATCCAGACCCTTGCCACCTTGCCCATCGCGGTGATCGCACTCGCCGCATTGGCGGCTTTCGCGGGCAGCGTGCAAGCGCAGGCGCGCAAAGACAGCGCCGTGCTCGCGATGGTGCTCGAGCCCGCGCCGGGCCTGGACCCGACGACGGCCTCGGCGGCCGCCATCGGCGAGATCGTGCACTACAACATCCTGGAGGGCCTGACCAAGATCAACATGGACGGCAGCATCACGCCGCTGCTGGCCGAAAGCTGGACCGTCGACCCCGACGGCAAGAGCTACACCTTCAAACTGCGCAAGGGCGTGAAGTTCCACGACGGCGAGGCCTTCGACGCGAGCGACGTGAAGTTCAGCTTCGAGCGCGCCAAGGCCGAGGGCTCGACCAACAAGGCCAAGAAAGCGGTGTTCGACAACATCAGCCGCATCGAGGCCGTCGACCCGCTGACCGTGATCGTGGTGCTGAACCAGGCCGACGGCAACTTCCTGTTCCGCATGGGCGAGAACACCGCCGTGATCCTCGACCCGAAGAGCGCCGCCACCACCGCGACCAAGCCGGTCGGCACGGGCCCGTTCATGCTCGAGAACTGGGCCAA
>JANYFX010000666.1 GCA_025359585.1 Rhizobacter sp.
CGGCCGCCTCTACAACGCACGCCGTCACGGCCTCGCCCCACTGGTCACGTCCCAGCTCGACCGACACAAAGCGCGCAGCCAGGCGCATGCCCTTCGTGCTCAGGTCGCGCTGCTTGGTGACTCGCGCCGTGTGCATCTGCGTGATCTCGTCAGCAGTAACCTCGATCTCTGTGTCCAGTGCTGCCCGCAGCGACGAATGACCGCGCGCACCCTTCGACGCATCCTTGCCGCTGTGGTGGACGAACAGCACGTGCGCGCCTGTTTCTTCACGAATGCGATCGCCCGCACTGACGAGGCGCGCCATGTCTTCACTGGCGTTCTCGTTGCCGCCGCCCATGGCGCGCGCCACCGTGTCCACGACGATCAGCCGGACCACCTCGCCCACCTCCGCAGCCTTTTCGCGGATCAGCTCGATCAAGTCCTCCACGTCGGCCGACGGGTCCATCAGATTCAGCGCGGTCGGTATCAAGCCGAAGTGCCCCACCGGCCGGCCGAAGTGCTTCTGGTTGGCATGGATACGAAAGCGGATTGAGGCGGCCCCCTCACCCCCGATGTAGATGACCGCTCCCGACTCGCTCCGCTTGCCCAAAAAGTCATCACCCAGGGTCACGCAGACGCACAGGTGAATGACGATGTACGTCTTGCCACTGTTTGATTCCCCATACACCATGGACATGCCGCCCTTGGTGAGAAGTCCCTCGACGAGCTGCTCGATGCCGTTGTCAAACGCCGCGAAGTCTTTGGCCCATTCATGCGGAATTTTCGGGCGCGCGGTCGGTGCAGACGCCTGTGCATCCGGGCGCCCAACAAGAGGCGCGGCCGGCTGCAACAGGGCATCGAATACCTTGGCAACGCCAACGCTCACCTTGAAGCTCTAGCTTCGACAAGGTGTTCGGTGGCCCATTCGAACGGAATGCACGGGCGCTCGTTGGGAGGCGGAGCAGGTGGCACCACCAGCGGCACCCACAACCCACCATTCACCGCGAAGGTCGCCAGCCGAGCGCGCCTTGAAGCTCTAGCTTCGGCAAGGTGTTCATTCACCGCGAGGGTCGCCAGCCGAGCGCGATCAGACGCTGACGCAACTGGCCGCGAAGGTAGTCCTCGACCCAATCGCGGTGCCTCGGCCAGGCGGCACCGTGGCATTGCGACAGGCGCTCGACCTGCGCGGCGAACCACGCCTCGGCCAGGCGTTGAATCTCGGCGGCTTGGCGCGCTTGCGCCTGCTCGGAATCGGTCACGCATTCCGCCCCTCAGCCCGCCGCGCGCCAATCACAATCACTGCGTGATCGAAGGCTTCGGGTTGCACGAGCCAGCGCCCGTTCGGCTTGCTAAGCGCACCGGCCTGTGCGAGCTCGGTGCGGTTTTTGCGCACGAACCACGCGAAAGATTCAGCGCTCGGAAACAAATGCGCCCGCTCGGCCCGGTAGGTGTCCGGGTGCACGAGGCGGGCGACGTGTTCTACAACTTCGGCCAGTGACATTTGAAACTCCAGTGTGTTGACGGAGTCTTCCTACCCCGTACACCGGATTGCACTGCCCAACTAGTTTTGAGTCAGGGGGGGTAATTCACGCCACTGCTAAGGCATTCGAACTTTTCGCCAGTTCTTTACTTCATCCTCAATGAGCGTGGCGCCGATAGAAAGATCAACAAGATGCTTCTTGCCCACCTGGAAGGCAAAGAGCGCCTCGAAGAAACGAGAGTTCTGGGCTCCTGGCTCTTTAGGAGAGCCGGCGAGCCAGCACTCGGCCGCCATTCGCACCCAGACGTGCGCAAGATGTTTGCCAGGAGAGCCACGCTTGCGCATGGGCAAGTCGATGCCGTACTCAGGGGCAATGTTTTTTACGCTGGCGCGCCACGTTGCAAAGTCCTCACCGTTGGCTTTCAGTTCGTCCTGCTCCTTCTTCCATGCCATGAACTGGCATTCGGCCTGGTCGAGCAGCGCTCTCTCTTTTTGCTTCAAGACAAATGTCATCGCATCTCTCCCAACACGCGATTGACCAGCGCCGAACGATGCGATGCCGCCAAGTGGCTGTAACGCTTCGTCATGCTGACCTGGCGATGCCCCAACAAGTCGCCGATCTCGAGCAGCGTGGCGCCGTTCTGCGCCAGGAAGCTTGCGCACGAGTGCCGCAGGTCGTGGAAGACGAACCCGCGAATCTTCGCAGCGCGCAGCGCCTCGGCCCAGCGTGCACCGAAGTGATAGGCCTGGTCGGGCTGCCGCGCCGACGGGAAGACGAGCCCGCCAGGCGCGCCCTCGAATGCGCGCAATTGCTCTACCACCGCCGGCACAAGAGGCAACGCCTTCGGGTCGCCATTCTTCGAGCGGCCGACATGAATCACGGCATGCTCGAAGTCCACGTCGCGCCAGCGCAGCCCGCACAGCTCGCCGCGCCGTGCGCCCGTGGTCAATGCCAGCAGCACCAGCAAGTACAGACGCCTCCACTTCGACGCCTTGCAGGCCGCCAGGAGGCGCTGGCGCTCATCGTCGGAGAGGAACCTTGTCCTCTCGTTGTTTTCGGCGCCATGCTCTATGCCACGGCACGGGTGCACCCATCCCTTGGGTGCGATCCGACGCTTGATGGCCCAGGTGAAGACTGCCGCCACCGCGGCGCAGTAACGGTTGAGCGTGGCCGGCGCACGCGGCTTGTGTTTGGCCTTGTAGATCGCCTTGCCGTCCGCATCATGGCCCGCGAAAAAGCGCGATGGCTGCCGCGCCAGGCTTTCAATCGCGGCGTGGATGTTGTCGTCGCTGATGGCCTCGATCGCCATCTCGCCGAGCTGACCACGCCACCAGGTCAAGCGCTGCACCCGGGTGGTGTCGCGGCCGGCGTAGTGCGCCATGTACAGGTCGATTAGCTCGGAGAGCAGGATCGAGCCGGTGCGCATCGGAAGCGATGCCAGCGCATTCATTGTCCGACTCCTGGTGCAGACCAGGCCAAGCGCAGGTGCGTACGATGTTTCGACTGCACGCCTACACGCTTTTCCTCAATGAGCTGACGCAGATCGAGAATCGATTTTTGTTCGATCCGATCGAGCCAGGCTTTCCGCTCGTCGTTCTCGCGCCGGCTCCGCATTTCGACCTCTTCATAACCAGGCCTCAACGAGATGACAAAGTAGTCGTCGTGAGGACGCCTCGTGATGGACATGAATCCCGGCGTCCAGAACCACGACATCTTTAGAGGTTTGTCCACGCCGAGAGGCCGGTACCTTATCGACGTACGAGGCCGGCCAGGCTGGCCAGGAAACATGTCGGCAGTGGCGAGGCCTGCGGCAACGAGACCAGCCGCCGGGCCGCCGTAACAGTCGGCATACATGGTCTGCCAAGTGGTTACACCAGGCACCGCACGCATGGTGGTTGGCGCATGGTGAAAGTTCGCGCGTAGCGGCGCGCTGCTGCCGCTGTTGGCCGGGACCGGAGGCAGCGAGGCGGTGGAAGACGCCGTCGCCGCGTCACCGGCGGATTTATCAAGCTTAGACATTTGAGACCCTTCGAACAATCGTCCGCCATTTTCACCGGCGGACAAAGGTGAGGGGGTCTGGAAGGTCCCGTCAACACGCAGAAAGCATAACACCCACGGGGCTTGCGCCCGGTGGGTGTCTGTTTTACTGGTGGGCCCTGAGTGACTCGAACACTCGACCTACGGATTAAGAGTCCGCTGCTCTACCAACTGAGCTAAGAGCCCCACATTCTTTCGAAACTTGTGCTGAATTTTTGGTGGGTTGTGCGGGGCTCGAACCCACGACCAATAGATTAAAAGTCTACTGCTCTACCAACTGAGCTAACAACCCGGCAAGCCTTCAATTATATCCAGCTTTTCCTGCAGCCTCGCTCACAGCAGCGCGGATTCTAGCGCAAGGCTGGCGGCCACCATGCCGAAGGCTGCCGTCACGGCCACGCTGGAGCCGTAGCCGTGGCAGTTCAGGCTGCCGTCCACATCACCGGCCTCGTCGGGCGCTCGAACAGCCTCGCGCGAGAACACGCAGCGCAGCCCGAGCTTGCCGGTGCGCGGCGCAGCGTGGTGCTGGCGCAGGCGTTGGCGCAATGACGCGAGCAGCGGGTCGTGGGTGACGAGTGCGAGATCTTCCGTCTGCACTGCCTGCGGTTGCCGCTTGCCGCCTGCAGCGCCTGCGATCACCAGCGCCGTTCGGGTCTGCAACGCCCAGGCCGCCACGATGGCCTTGGCACGCACCTGGTCGCACGCGTCGATCACCGCATGCACCGGGTTCTGCAGCAGTGCGGGCCAGTTCGTTTCGTCGACGAACTCTTCCACGGTGGTCACTTCACAGCCGGGGTGAATGTCGGCAATGCGCTCGCGCAGCGCCTGCACTTTCGCCTGGCCGACGGTGGCGCCGAGTGCCTGCACCTGGCGGTTGATGTTGGACTCGGAAACCTGGTCCAGGTCGATCAGCGTCAGCGCCGCGACACCGCTGCGCGCCAGCGCTTCCGCAGCCCACGAGCCAACGCCCCCGACCCCGATGACAGCGATGCGCGCCGCGCGGATGCGCGCGTAGCCGATGTCGCCGTAAAGGCGACGCAGCCCGCCGAAGCGGCGCTCGAGGTCAGCCTCGGCGGGCATCGCGAATGGGTCGAGAGGTGTGTTCATCGTTCAGCCGCTGCGCTCGACGCGCCAGATCTGCCAGCGCAGCGCCACCACGGCGCCGCCGACGATCGAGAGCATCGCGACGAAGCTCGTCAGGCTGAGCGTGGACATGCCCGACAGACCCTGCCCGATCGTGCAGCCCAGCGCAGTGACGCCGCCCACACCCATCAGCACCGCGCCGACGAGGTGGTTGGCCGTGTCGCCGGCATCGCGAAAACCTTCCCAGCGAAAACCACCCGTCGCCAGTGCATAAGCCGCCGAGCCGACAACCACGCCAGCCACAGACACGATGCCGACCGTCAACAGCTTGGCCTTGTCGCTGAAGAACATCAGCCAGTCGAGCGTGTACGCCACCGGCGCCACAAAACTCAGCGACTCCATGCGCCGCGAATTGGTCGCGACGAAGGCTTCCTGCAAGGTGTTGGGATCTTCGGCAACGTAGCCGAGCCGTCCCGACACCCACCACACCGCCGCGACGATGGCGCCCACGCCCAGGCCCGCGAGCAGGTTGTCGGCCGAGCGGCCTTCGGCGCGCGCGAGCGCCCACAAGATCAGCAGCGCGCCGATGCCGGAGCCGAGCAACGCGGCCAGCATGCCCTTGCTCACGCCGGTGGGCGCGGCCAGCAGAGAAGGCAGGTCTTGCGACGACGCCAGCGTGACAGCCACCGCATCGACGGTCGCCACGCGCGCCACGGCGGTGATGCCCTTGAGCGTTGCGAAGGCCGCCACCCCGAGCACGATGAACACCACCAGCGACTTCAGGTTGCCACCGCCGATGCGCACCAGCGTCTTGCTGCCGCAGCCCGAGGCCAGCACCATGCCGAAGCCGAACATCAGCCCGCCGACGAGGGCAGAGATCCACAGAAAACGCGGCCCGCCGTAGATGCTTTTGGATGCGTCGAGCCAGCCCAGCGCCACCATCAGGTTGAAGCCGATCATCGCCACGCCCATGGCCATGACCCACATGCGCATGCGCGCCCAGTCGCCCATGTTGACGATGTCGGAAACGGCGCCCATCGTGCAGAAGTGGGTGCGCTGCGTGATCGCGCCGAACAGCACCGACAGGCCGAACGACGCCCACAGCACGAGCGTGGACAGGGCCTTCAGATCGATTTCTTGCATGCCTGCATTTTAGGCACGCACCTCCGGCTCACCGGCCGTCGCCGCTGGCGCAGACGATCACTTCAACGAAGCGAGGCGCTCCCGGCCGGCCTGCGCGGCTTCCGATTTCGGGTAGTACTTGACCAGCTCCTCGATCGTGCGGCGCGCGGTCTTGGCGTCTTTCAGCTCGGCATAACAGTTGGCGATGGCGAGCAAAGCCTCGGGCGACTTCGGGTTCTCGGGCGACGCGCTCACGAGCGCGCGGAACGAGCCGATCGCGTCCTTGTACTGGCGCGAGCCGTACTGCGCGTTGCCGAGCCAGAACAGCGCCGAATCGCCGTAGCCGCTGGCCGGGTAGCGCTTGCGGAACGCCGAGAGCATCGTCGACGTGCGTTCGAAATCGCTCTTGCGCAGTGCCTCCATCGCCTCGTCGTACTGGCGCTTTTCTTCGGGCTCGACCACGAACTCGCGGCCTTCGAACGAGACCTTCTGCGGCTCCATCTTGCGAATGCGGTCGTCCACGCCGGCCTGCATGTCTTTCTGCAGCCGCTGCACTTCAGACAGGTCGCGCGCGAGCTGCTCGTTCTGGCCGCGCAGCTTGGCGTTGTCGCCGCGCAGCTGTTCGATCTGGTTGTTCAGGTCGAGCAGGCTGCGCTTGAGCGTGTTGATCTGCTCGGTGAGCAAGGCGGTTTGCTCGGCCGAGCGCGTGCGCTGCAACTCGTTGCCCTGCTCGATGCGCTGGCGCAGGTCGAGGATCGCCTTGCGCGCTTCGTCGTCGTCGAACAGGCCGGCGTGCGCCGGCGCCGCGAACAGCGCGGCGCCCAGGCACAGGCCGGTGAGCGCGCCCGAAAGAACACGCGGCAAACGCGACATCACCGCGCCCATCACTTGTAGTTGAGTTCGGCGCGGCGGTTCTTGGCCCAGGCCGCTTCGTCGCTGCCTTGCACGGCCGGGCGCTCCTTGCCGAAGCTCACGGCCTCGACCTGGGCGTCGGTGGCGCCGAGCAGTGTCATCGAGCGGGCCACGACCTCGGCGCGTTTCTGGCCGAGCGCCAGGTTGTATTCGCGCCCGCCGCGTTCGTCGGTGTGGCCTTCGATCGCCAGGCGCTTCTTGCGGTCGGCCGACAAGGCCTTGGCATAAGCGTCGACCGTGGGGCGGTACTCGTCTTTCAGCGCGAAGCTGTCGAAGTCGAAATAGACGACGCGGCCCATGCCCGCGTCATTGGCGCTCTTGCTCAGGTCGACCGGCGTGACCGCGCTCTGGCTCGTGCCCGCCGTGTTGGCGCCGCTGCTGCCCGCAGAGCCGGCACTGCTGCCGGTGCGCGACTCGACCGGCACCGGCGTGTCGAGCTTGGTGGTGGAGCAGCCGGCCACGGTGGCCAGTGCAGCGGCCGCCAGCAGGGTCAGCACAGCGCGGTGGCTGGAGAGCGATTGTTTGATGTTGTTCATGGGTTCATCCTCGTCGTTGAAACTTTAACGGCCGTACGGGCCCCAGACGGGCTCACGCACATCGGCCGTCGTGGAAATGAGCCTCGCCTTGATCTTGCCATCGAGCGTGGTCGTCATCAACACATCGCGCCCCTGGGCACGCGATGCGTAGATGATGAGCCTGCCGTTCGGCGCGAAGCTCGGGCTCTCGTCGTCGTTGGTGTCGGTCAGCGCCACGGGCTGGGCGCTGCCGCTCAGGTCGAGCGTGTACAGGCGGTAGCCGCCGCCCTGGCGCGAGATGTAGGCCAGCGTGCGCCCGTCGGGGCTGATCGCCGGGCTGATGTTGTAGGCGCCGCTGAAGGTGATGCGCTCGACGTTGCCGCCGCTCACGCTGGTGCGGTAGACCTGCGGGCCGCCGCCCCGGTCGCTCACGAAGTAGATGCCGCGGCCATCGGGCGCGAACGCGGGTTCGGTGTCGATCGCGTTGCTCGTGGTCAGGCGGCGCACATTGCCGCCATTGCGATCCATCAGGTAGAGCTGCGAGCCGGTGTCGCGCGAGAGCGTCAGCGCCAGCGTCTGGCCGTCGGGCGACCAGGCCGGTGCGCTGTTCGAGCCGCGAAAGTTCGCCAGCTCGCGACGCGCGCCGCTGGCGGTGTCTTGCACATAGACGACGGCCTTCTGCTTCTCGAACGACACGTAGGCGAGCTGCTTGCCGTCGGGCGACCAGGCCGGCGAGATGATGGGCTCGGGGCTGCTCAGCGCCACCTGCCCGCCTTCGCCGTCGCTGTCGGCCACGCGCAGCGTGAAGCGGCCGCCACCTTTGGTGACGTAGGCGATGCGGGTCGAGAACACGCCCTTGTCGCCGGTGAGTTTTTCGTAGATGAAGTCGGCGATGCGGTGCGCCGCCAGGCGCAGGTCGCTCACGTCGACGGCCTGGCTCTGGCCGCCGATCTCCGTGCCCTTGACCACGTCCCACAACTTGAAGCGCACATCGAAGCGGCCGTCGGCCAGACGGCCGATCGAGCCGGCAACGAGCGCGTCGGCCGCGCGGCTGCGCCATTCGGTCATCACGGGGCGGGCGGCTTCGTCGAGCGCGCCGGGTGCATCGATGCTGCGGAACACACCGCTGCGCTCGAGGTCGGCACGCACGATGGCCGAGAGCGACAACGACGGCGTGGCGCGCTCTTCGTCGCGGAACTTGACGATCGCGATCGGCACCTGCGTGGCGCCCACGCCGGAGATCTCGACCCGGAACTGGGCCCAGGCCGGCAGCGCGGCGCTGGCGATGACAAGGCCGGCGCCGGCGGCGCCGTGGGTGCGGATGAACTGGCGTCTGTTGAGCATGACTTCTCGTGATCCGGTTTTTTGCGCTTGGTTCAATCGAATGGCGGTTTGGGTGGGTTCGTCAGCAAACCCATTTTCAGATAGCGGTACCAGGTGCCCTCGGCCACGTAGAGGGCCAGCACGAAGCCGAGCCGCCCGTCGAGAAAGCCGCGCCGCACCCCATAACAGCGCACGAACGCCCACAGGGCATGCGTCAGCGCGGCCACGAAACCACCGCGCCCGCCGGCGTTCACCTTGTCGAGCGCACGCCCGCTGCTGTAGAGGTTCATCTTGTCGATCGCCCCTTCGAGCGTGGGCATGCTGTCGTGCAGCAAGTCGCCATCAAGCCTGCCGGTCGGCCCGCTGACCATCAGCCGTTCGTGCACGAGGTCGTCGGAGAAGCGGCCGCGCTCGCGCAGGAACAGGCGCAACACGCGATCCGGGTGCCAGTCGCCATGGCGCATCCACTGGCCGCAGAAGTTCGACAGACGTGACAGTTCATAGCCCGCGAGCTTGCCACGGTCTGCGTGTGATTCGACGTGTGGAACGTGACCGGATGTCTCTGCATCCACGACCGCTCGGATGCGTCGGCCCAGCTCGGGCGTGACGCGCTCGTCGGCATCGATGCTCAGCACCCAGCGCCCACGCGCGGCGGCGAGCGCCCGGTTCTTCTGCACGCCGAAGCCGGGCCAGTCGTCGGTGGTGATCACGGTGGCGCCATGCTGACGCGCGATCTGAGCGGTGGCATCGGTGCTGCCAGCATCGACCACGACCCACTCGTCGGCGAACGCGACCGAAGCCAGGCAGCCGGCCACGTTGGCGGCTTCGTTCTTGGTGATCAGGATGACCGAGAGCAGGGGTGGGCTCATGCAGCGCGGAGAGTCGAGGCTCGGAGATTGTAGGGACGCCCCGTGCCACCCCGATAATGCCGCTCCATGACCGCCCCCGAGCTGCCTTTCAAAGCGCGCCTGCTGCGCATTGCGCCCTACTTCAAGGGCAGCCGTTTCGGCTTCATCCTCGCCTTTGCCGGTGCGGCCGTCGGCGCGGCCACCGAGCCGGCCATTCCGCAGTTGCTCAAACAACTGCTCGACACCGGTTTCCAGGCCGGCAAGCTGCCGCTGTGGCTGGTGCCGGTCGCCATCATCGGCCTGTTCGCGCTGCGCGGCGTGGCGGGTTTCATCGCCCAGTACGGGCTGGCCTGGGCCGCGAACCGCGGCACGCTGGCCTTGCGCCAGGCCATGTTCGAGCGGCTGCTCGACGCGCAACCAGCGGTCTTCAGCCAGCACACCGCCAGCAGCCTCGTCAACACGCTGAGCTTCGAGATCCAGGGCGGTGCCAACCAGCTCGTGTACTCGGTGCAGTCGCTGGTGCGTGACTCGCTCACCGTCGTCGCCCTCCTCTTCTATCTGCTGTGGCAGAACTGGCAGCTCACGCTCTTCGTCGGTGTGTTGTTCCCGGCGGTGGCGGTGGTGATGCGCGTGCTCAGCAAGCGCCTGCACCGCCTCACGGTCGAAAGCCAGAAAGCCACCGACGAGCTCGCCTACGTGGTCGAAGAAAACGTGCTCGCGTGGCGCAGCGTGCGCCTGCATGCGGGCGAGCCGGCGCAGGCCGCGCGCTTCGGCCGCGTCAGCGACGTGCTGCGGCGCCTGTCGATGAAGTCGGTGGTGGCCGCGGCCACGATGACGCCGATCACTCAGGTGCTGGCGGCCTGTGCGCTCTCTGCCGTGATCGTGGTGGCGCTGTGGCAAAGCGGCCAGAGCGGCGGCTCGGTCGGGGGCTTCGTCTCGTTCGTCACCGCGATGCTGATGATGGTCGCGCCGATGAAACATCTGTCGGAAGTGGCCGGGCCGATCACGCGTGGTATGGCCTCGATGGACCGTGGCGTGTCGCTGATCGAAAACGCGCCGCGCGAAGTCGGCGGCAATTACGCACCCGAGCGCTGCACCGGCCACATCGAGATGCGCTGGGTCACGCTGCGTTACCGCGAAGACCAGGCGCCGGCACTCGACGCCGTGACGCTCGAACTCAAACCGGGCGAAACCGTGGCCTTGGTCGGGCCTTCGGGCGCAGGCAAGACCACGCTCGTGAACCTGCTGCCGCGCTTTCTGGAACCGACCTCGGGCGCGGTGTTTCTCGACGGCCACGCGCTGCCGGAATGGAGCGTGGCGGCGCTGCGCCAGCAGTTCGCGATGGTGAGCCAAGACGTTGTGCTGTTCAACGATACCGTCGTCGCCAACGTGGCGCTCGGCGCCGAACCCGACCGCGAGCGGGTGCGCGAAGCGCTGCGCGGCGCCAACCTCGCGGCCTTCACCGACACCCTGCCCTTCGGCATCGACACCGTCATCGGCCACAACGGCGGCGAGCTCTCGGGCGGCCAGCGCCAGCGCCTGGCGATCGCCCGTGCGATCTACAAGAACGCGCCGGTGTTGATCCTCGACGAAGCGACCTCGGCGCTCGACTCGGAATCGGAGCGCCTCGTGCAGCAGGCGCTCGAAACGCTGATGAAGGGCCGCACCAGCCTCGTGATCGCGCACCGGCTGTCGACCATCGAGCGCGCCGACCGCATCATCGCGCTCGACGGTGGGCGTGTGATCGAAACCGGCAGCCACGCCGAGCTGCTCGCCCACGGCGGTTTGTACGCGCGGCTGCACGCACTTCAATTCAGGAGTTAGGCCATGAGCATCCCAGCGCCCCGTTTCCCGTTCCCGGCCATCGAGAACCTGCCCGAAGACTTGCGCAACAAGATCCTCGAAGTGCAGGAAAAGGCCGGCTTCGTGCCGAACGTGTTCTTCGCCTTCGCGCGCCGGCCCGACGAGTTCCGCGCGTTCTTCGCATACCACGACGCGCTGCTGCTGCGCGAGTCGGGCCTGTCCAAAGGCGAGAAGGAAATGATCATCGTCGCCACCAGCGGCGCCAACGGCTGCCTGTACTGCGTGGTGGCGCACGGCGCCATCCTGCGCATCTACGAGAAGAATCCGCTGATCGCCGACCAGCTCGCGGTCAACTACCTGAAGGCCGACATCACGCCGCGCCAGAAGGCGATGCTCGGCTTCGCGATGAAGGTCTGCAACGCGTCCTACGCACTCGGTGATGAAGATTTCGCGGCGTTGCACGAACACGGCTTCGCCGACGAAGACGCCTGGGACATCGCCGGCATCACCGCGCTCTTCGGCCTGTCGAACCGCATGGCCAACTTCAGCGGCATGCGCCCGAACGACGAGTTCTATCTGATGGGCCGCGTGCCCAAAGCCAAGAAGTGAGCGGGCCAGCTGCGGCGGCTTTCGAGCGCCACCTCGACCTGGGCTGCGGCACCACGCCGCGCAACCCTTATGGCAAACGCGCGCTCTACGGCGTGGACTTGCGCCGGCTCGAATCGAACGCGCAGTTCGAGTTCGC
>JANYFX010000680.1 GCA_025359585.1 Rhizobacter sp.
CACGTGGTCGGTGAACTTGCCGCCGGGCAGATGGCGGATGTGCAGTTCGATCTGCGGCTTGTCGCCCACGGTATGCGGCGCGTTGGCCATCGAGTAGCTGCGACGCGCGCCGTCGCGCAGGATGAATTCCACGTACTGGCCGGCGCGGTACTGGAACGGGTCGTTGGCCGGCAGTTGCAGCTTGAGGATGGCGATGTCGGGCGCGGGCCGCTCGATCGAGATCACGCGGCTCGGCAGCTTTCTCACCGGGAACTCGCCGGCGCCGGGCACCGTACGGGCTTCGATCACGAGGTCGGTTTGCGGTGCGCCCTGGCAGGTCAGCATCCAGCCGGCGGCTTCTTCTTCGGCGCTCAGCGCTTTCGACTGGTGCACACCGTGGATCACGCGGCCTTCGAGCAGGCGGCACTTGCACGAACCACAGGCGCCGTCCTTGCAACCGTAAGGCAGGCCGATGCCCTGGCGGATCGCGGCGCTGAGAACGGGCTCGTCGCGCTCGACGCTGAACGTGCGCCCGCTGGGCTGAACGGTGACGGTGAAGGTCATGGTGCTTTTTTGGGAGAAACTCTCGAACAGAGGGGCGATTCTGCCCGCACATCGATTGCCCCCGTGACCGACCTGACGACGCGCTCGAAACGACCCACCTTGCTGATCGTCGGCTGCGGTGACGTGGGCATGCGCGTGCTGCGCCTGTTGAACGGGCGCTGGCGTGTGGTGGCCCTCACGTCGAGCCCGTCACGTGTGAAGTCGTTGCGCGCTGCCGGGGCCGTGCCCTTGATCGGCAACCTCGACGATGCCGCCACGCTGGCGCGCCTCGCGGGTCTGGCCGACGCAGTGCTGCACCTCGCGCCACCGCAAGGCGTGGGCAGCACCGATCTGCGCACCCGAAACCTGCTGCGGGCGCTGGCCCGCCAGGGCCGCGTTCGGCGCATCGTCTACGGCAGCACGACGGGTGTGTATGGCGACTGCGCCGGAGCTCAATTCGACGAGACACGAACGGTGAAACCGGCCACCGACCGCGCGCGCCGGCGTGTGGACGCCGAGCGGCAACTGCGCTGGTTCGGGCGCGCGTTCGGCGTGCAGGTGACGCTGCTGCGCATCCCCGGCATCTACGCCTTTGACCGCGAAGGCGGCCACCCGCGCGACCGGCTGGCGCGTGGTGCGCCGGTGCTCGTGGCCGATGACGATGTCTACACCAACCACATCCACGCCGACGATCTGGCGCGTGCCTGTGTCGCGGCCCTGCACCGCGGTTGGCCGCAGCGTGTGCTGCACGTCTGCGACGACACGCAGATGAAGATGGGCGACTACTTCGACCTGGCCGCCGAACTCTGCGCGCTGCCGCGTCCGCCGCGCATCTCGCGCGAAGATGCCGCTGCGCAGATGTCGCCGATGCAGCTCAGCTTCATGGGCGAGTCGCGGCGCCTGACGAATCGGCGCTTGAAGCGGGAGCTGCGCTTGACCTTGCGATACCCCACGGCGGCGCAGGGGCTGATCGCCTGAAAAATCACGTCGATCGAGACGCACAAGAACCATGAAAACCCTGCTGCTCACCGACCCGATGCCCGCCGGGTATTTCACCGCCGCGATCCATGCGGTCGACCCCGGCGTGGACTTGCTGCCGTACCGCGCCGACATCGGCGACGCCGAACTCGCCGAGGTCGAGGTCGTGCTCGGCTGGCGCTTTCCGCGTGGCGTGGCGGCGCGTTTGCCGAAGCTGAAGTGGGTCTGCGCCGTGGCGGCCGGCGTCGACAAGCTGCTCGTGCCCGAGCTCGCCGAGGGCGTGCGCGTCTCGCGCATCATCGACACCGAGCAGGGCCGCGGCATCGCGCAGTTCGTCGTGATGATGGCGCTGCGCCACGCGCGCAAGCTCACGATGTACGAACAGCAGCAGCGCGAACACGCGTGGCGGCGCCAGCCGGTCGGGGCGGTGCGCAGCCGCGTGGCGGTGCTCGGCATGGGCGAGATGGGCGGGGTCGTGGCGGCGTTGCTGGAGACCGTGGGCTTCGAGGTGCGCGGCTGGAGCCGCAGCAGCGGCGGCCTGCTGGACGCGGTGCTCGGCAGCAGCGACATCGTCGTCTGCGCCTTGCCGCTCACGCGGCAAACGCGTGGCCTGCTCGATGCCCGCGCGCTGGCCTGCATGCCGCCCGGCAGCTACCTGATCAACATCGCACGTGGCGAGCATGTGGTGGAAGCCGACCTGATAGCCGCGGTGCGCAGCGGCCACCTCGCCGGTGCTGCGCTCGACGTGCAGTGCAACGAACCCATGGCGGCCGACGACCCGCTGTGGTGCGTGCCCGGCATCACGATCACGCCGCACATCGCGGCGCAGTCGTCGCCGGAGACGATCGCGAAGCAGTTCGTGGCGGGCTTGCAGTGCGTGCAGCGCGGCGAGCTGCCACCGCAGACCGTGGACAGGGCGCGCGGTTACTGAGTCACTTTCTTCCGAACGGCGAGCGCCCCTGCCAGTAGCGGATCATCAGGAAGCCGCCCAGCATGCCACCCAGGTGCGCGAAGTGCGCCACGCCCTGCATCGTGCCGGTCACGCCGAACAGCAGCTCCAGGCCGCCGAAGACGGCGACGAAGACCTTCGCCTTCATCGGGATCGGCGGGAACAGCGGCATGATCGTGCGGTTCGGAAACATCATGCCGAAGCCGAGCAGCAGGCCGAACAGCCCGCCCGACGCACCGACGGTCGGGCCGCCGCCGCCCATCAATGTCGTCAGCAGCAACTGCGCCGCCGCGGCAGCCAGAATGCTGGCCGCGTAGAACTGCAGGTAACGCTTCGGGCCCCACAGGCGCTCGAGTTCGGAGCCGAACATCCAGAGCCCGAGCATGTTGAAGAACAGATGGAACAGGTTGTGGATGTCGTGCAGGAACGCGTAGGTCACGACCTGCCACGGCAGAAAGCCATTGCCCAGCGGGTAGAGCGCGAACCAGCGTGTCAGCAGGCCGCCGAGCATGAAGTCGATGCAGAACGCGGCCACGTTGATCAGCAACAGGGCTTGGGTGATGGGGGGCATCGGCGGCATGCGCGGGTTTCCGGTGGAGCGGCGAAGGTGCAGAGTCTAAGGGTCGGGTCGGGCGCGGTGATTTCAAGGAGGTGGCCTTTGCGGCGTATGGCAGAATTCGCGCCTCTACAGCACCGGCCTCGGTGGCGAAATCGGTAGACGCGCGGGACTCAAAATCCCGTTCCGCAAGGAGTGTCGGTTCGATTCCGACCCGAGGCACCACGCGCTTTCTCTGCCCCTGCGACAATCCGCGGCGAGGAGCGTCGATGAGCACAACAACACCCCACTACGGCAGCGTCGAAGACATCATCGGCAACACGCCACTGGTGCGCCTGGTGCGTGTGCCGGGCGTTGAAAACGCCGCGCGCGGCAACATCATTCTCGGCAAGCTCGAAGGCAACAACCCGGCCGGCTCGGTGAAAGACCGGCCCGCCATCAGCATGATCAAGCGTGCCGAAGAGCGCGGCGACATCCACCCCGGCGACACGCTGATCGAAGCGACCTCGGGCAACACCGGCATCGCACTCGCGATGGCCGCAGCGATCCGCGGTTACCGCATGCTGTTGATCATGCCGGAAGACCTGAGCATCGAACGTGC
>JANYFX010000752.1 GCA_025359585.1 Rhizobacter sp.
CGACGGCCGTGCACAAGGTGAAGTACGCCGGTGCGGTTCCGATGTGCGGCGTGGTCGGCGACACCGAGCTCTTCAACGAGTTCGCGGCGATGCAGGTCACCGCGCAGGCGCTGGCCGGTGTGCCGGCCTACCCGACCAACAAGTGGATCGACATCCAGGCCTTGGTGACGGGCTCGCTGTTCTCGACCTTCAACACGACGCCGGCCTTCCCGACTCCGTCGATCGTCGCGACCCCCGGTGCCGGCGCCAAATTCGTGTCGGTGCTGCAGAACATCACGGGCGGTCCGCGGCCGATGTTCGCGCAGGGCCTCGCTTACGGCCAGTCGTTCCCGTCGGCCTACGGGACCTTCGTCGCCGACACCGCCACGCCGATCGGCTCGGTGACGGGCATCCTGAACAAGAACGTGCTCGACACGACCGGCTTCACGTACGTCATCGACGGTGACGCCGCGGCCTCGACGGCGCTGAACGCGTCGGCGCAGAAGATCACGCCAGCGGCCGACGCAAACCGTCTGCGCACCGACGGTCTGCGCTGGATCCCGAAGACCAACGGGGAGTTCAAGATTCCCGTCGTCTCGATCCACACGCTGGGCGATCTGTTCGTGCCGTTCTCGATGGAGCAGGTCTACAGCAAGCGTGTCGCCGCGAAGGGCAACAGCGCCTACCTCGTGCAGCGCGCGATCCGCGGCATCAGCCACTGCGACTTCACGATCGCCGAGCAGGTGACCGCGTTCGACGACATGCTCAAGTGGGAGGCCGGCGGCGCCAAGCCGGCCGGCGATGATGTCGTGACACCCGCGACCGTGGCGGCCTCGACCTATGGCTGTACCCACACGAAGAACACGCCGGGGCCGGACGATGGCGCCGGCACGCTGGGCCTGCGCCAGATCATCGGGCTGACGACACCAGCGTGCCCTTGAGGCCACGCGGTCTGCGCTGATCTCGAAGGGGCCCTCAGGCCCCTTTTTAATGGCGCGCTCAGATGTCGAAGAACACCGTTTCGCCTTCGCCCTGCAGGCGGATGTCGAAGCGGTACGTGACCACGCCGTCTTTCATCTCGCGCTGCGCGACCAGCGTCTTGCGGCGCGCTTCCCACTCGATGATGTTCAGCACCGCATCCTTGGCATTCGCCTCGGCTTCGTCGCTGAAATACAGGCGCGTGTTCAGGCCGAGGTTGATGCCGCGCGCCACCACCCACACATTGATGTGGGGCGCCATGAAGCGCCCGTTGCGGCCGGTCACGACCCCGGGCTTGATCGTGTCGAAGGTATAGACGCCGCTGTCGAAGTCGGTGCAGCTGCGGCCCCAGCCGCGGAAGTTCGCATCGAGCGCCTTGCCCGGCTGGCGGTCGCCGGGGTGGGCGTACTTGCCTTCGGCGTTGGCCTGCCAGATCTCGATCAGCGCGTCCTTGATGATGGTGCCGATGCCGTCGGTCACCCGGCCTTCGATGCGGATCCGCTCGCCCTTGGTCTGCGCGTTGGTCAACACGCTGCCGAAGTTGTTCTCGAAGATGTCGAAGCCGGCCGCTTGAGGCGCGAGGCCGATGTGAACGTAGGGGCCGGCGGTTTGCGATGCGGTCTCGCGCATCAGCGGTTTCATCTGCTGCTGGCTCATTGTTTCGCTCCCTGCACGGCGTTCTCGAACAGCGTGGCGCGCTGGCCGCGCAGCACGATGTCGAAGCGGTAGGCGCGGCTGTCGAGCTGCACGAAAGCGCTGGTGTCCTGCAAGGCGATCAGGCCGCGGATCTGCTCTTCGCTCGGCACGATGCCGAGGATCGGGCAGGTCTTGATCAGCGGGTCGCCCTCGAAATACATCTGCGTGATCAGGCGCTGGGTCCAGCCGTCACCGCTGATCGCGTAGTGGATGTGGGCCGGGCGCCAGTCGTTCACACGGTTGCGCCACGGGTAGGGGCCGGGGCGGATCGTGCGGTAGGCGTAGTAGCCGTTCTCGTCGGTCAGCACGCGCCCGCAGCCGCCGAAGTTCGGGTCGAGCGCGCCGATGTACTGGTCTTTCTTGTGGCGGTAGCGGCCGCTGGCGTTGCACTGCCAGACTTCAACCAGCGCGTTTTTGACCGGTCGGCCGAGCTGGTCTTGCACATAACCATGCACGACGATGCGCTCGCCGACGGGCAGGCCGTCTTTGGCGGCGTTCATGATCAGATCGGCGTCGAGCGGGCCCAGCTCGTCGGCGCGAAACACCGGCGCCGTCACTTCGGAGAGCGAGTTCTGTAGCGAGATCAGCGCCAGCCGCGGGCTGCGCAACACGCTCGTCTTGTAGGCCGGCGCGAGGGCCGGCGGGTGCGACGTGGTGTCGCGCATCATGAATTCGGCGTCGGGCGCAGGCGCTCTTCCCATGGGTGTCTCCGGTGCTGTTGTGGGCGCCACTTTAGAGCGCCGGGCCGCGCTCGACAATTGATTTGTCGTCGCAGGTTCGATCACCTCAGGTTATCGAAAACGGCGCTTGGGTGATGTGCGCCCGGCCGCCGCCTGTGCCCGCACCGCGGCGACAAACGTCAGCACGGTGGCGCTGGCTCCCGGCTCGGTGCGCAGGATCAGGCCGACGGGTTCTTCGGGCGTCAGCGCCACGCTGAGTTGCAGCAGGGCGCCCGTTGCGAGATCGGGCAAGACAGCACCCGCTGGCGTGAACCACAGGTTATCGCCCTGCAGCACGAGGCTGCGCGCCAGCGAGGTGTCGAGCGTTTCGACCAGCCCGGCCTGCGGGCTGATGCCGTGGCGGCTTAGAAAACCGTCGGCAACTTGCCGGATCAGCGTGCCGGTGATCGGCAGCACGAGCGGGTAGGCGCCGATCGCCGTGAGGGCCGGCGCGGCTTTGGCGCTGCGTGTCTTGGCCTTGCCATCAACGGCCAGCGCATGGCCCGGCCGCAGCACGATCACCATCGGCTCGGTGTAGAGCGACTCGAAGCTCAGGCCTGCCATCAGCTCGGGGTCGGAGAGCCGCCCGATCACCGCGTCCAGCTCGCGGCTGCGCAGTTGTTCGATCAGCTGCGCGTTGCGCCCGGTGGCCACGCGCACCGCCACCAGCGGCCAGCGCGCCGCGAAGGCATGCAGCACGCCGGGCAGGAACGAAGGCGCGACGGTGGGCAAGACGCCGATGCGCAGCGGCGCGGCGTCGGGCTCGCGCAGCACGCTGTCGACCGCGTGGCCGAGCGCGTTGACGCTGTCGCCGGCGTGGCGCATGAAAGCCTCGCCTTCGGCCGTGAGCGTGGCGCCGTGGCGGCCGCGCACGAACAGCGGCTTGGCCAGCAGCGCTTCGAGTTCGTTGACGGTTTTCGTGACCGCCGGCTGCGTGATCGACAAGGCCTGCGCAGCGCGCCGCAAATTGCCGAACTGCGCCACCGCGAGAAAACACTGCAGGTGGCGCAGCCGGATTCGGGCGAGCGCGGCGTCACGCATGCTCGCGTGCCTTTGCACGGCGCACGGGCGTGCGCGTTACGCCAGGTCTTGCTGGCGCTCGACGATGCGCGAGACGATGCCGTACTTCACGGCCTCTTCGGCGTTCATCCAGTAGTCGCGCTCCATGTCGAGCATCACGGTCGCCAGCGGCTTGCCGGTTTCGCGCGCCACGATCTTGGCGATGCGCTCGCGTGTGCGCAAAATTTCCTTGGCCTGGATCGCGATGTCGGTCGCCTGGCCGCCGGCGCCACCGGCCGGCTGGTGGATCATGAAACGGGTGTTCGGCAGGCACAGCCGGCGCTCTTTCGGCACCGCGAGAAAGATGTGCGCGCCGGCACTCGCAACCCAGCCGGTGCCCAGCGCCGTGACCGGCGCGCGCACGAAGCGGATCATGTCGTGGATGGCGTCGCCCGATTCCACGTGGCCGCCGGGTGACGAGATCGTGACGGTGATCGGCGCGTCGGATTCTTCAGACAACGCGATCAGGCGCTGGCAGGTGGCACGTGCCATCTTGTCGTCGATCTCACCGAAGATCAGCACGTAGCGTGACTTGAAGACGAGTTGCTCTTCGAGCCGGTTGGCCTTGTCGCCCTTGGCGGCGGGGGTGTCGGGAGTGTCTGCGAGCCGGTGTGTCATGTGCTGCTCCTTCGGGCGGGGTGTGCGATGCACCGATTCTGGCAGCACACGCGCCGCCTTTTTGGCCACGCGG
Organism: Rhizobacter sp.; assembly: GCA_025359585.1. Lineage (GTDB taxonomy): Bacteria > Pseudomonadota > Gammaproteobacteria > Burkholderiales > Burkholderiaceae_C > LMDS01. The sequence continues at coordinate 4,123 of JANYFX010000752.1, forward strand.
TCGAAACGCGAATCGGCTCGGGCCGCTTTACCACCCGACGCCTCGTGTGCAGCCGCTACACTCGCCGCCTTTGCCGTTGCCTGCTGCCCATGGTCGTTGCCCGACAAACGAACACGTCCCCGATCTTCGAGTTGAAAAGCGCCGCGCTCACGCTGGTGGCGGTGCAGCTCAAGACCACCGATCTCGAACTTCTGGCCCTGGCGCTGGAGGCACGGTTCGCCGACGCACCGGAACTGTTCGACCAGGACCCGGTGGCCATCGACCTCTCGCTGCTGCGCGAGGCCAATGAGGCCATCGACTTCGACGCGCTGGTCACGCTGCTGCGCCGCTACAAG
>JANYFX010000017.1 GCA_025359585.1 Rhizobacter sp.
CGCGTGCACCACGTGTTCGATCCAGATCATCGTGACACCTTGCGCCTTGATGCGCTGCAGTTCCTCGACCAGCTGTTTCGCTTCGTGCTCGGTCAGGCCACCGGCGATCTCGTCGAGCAGCAGCAGCTTGGGTTGCGTCGCCAAGGCTCGCGCCAGTTCGAGGCGCTTGCGGTTGAGCAGCGTCAACCCACCGGCGGGCTTGTTCGCAAAGGCCATCAGCCCGGTCTGCTGCAACACCTGATGCGCCGTTTCCCAGGCCTCGTGTTCGGGCTGGCCGCCGCCGAAACAGGCAGCGGTCACGAGGTTCTCGAACACCGTCATGTTGCCGAAGGGCTGCGGCACCTGGTAACTCCGCCCGATGCCGGCGCGGCAGCGCTGATGCGCTTTCAGCGCCGTGATGTCGCGGCCTTCATAGACCACGCTGCCGGCATCGCAGCGCACATCGCCCGAGATCAGGTTGAAGAGCGTCGTCTTGCCCGCGCCGTTCGGCCCGAGGATGCCCAGGGTCTCGCCCTCGGCCACCGACAAGGAGATGTCGTCGGTGACCTTAAGCGCGCCGTAGGCCTTGGCGACCGATTGCAGCGCGAGCAGCGGCACAGGATGGTCAGATCAGCTTGATCGAACCGCCGGTCGGAATATTCTTCGCGGCTTCGTTGTTGATGATGGTCAGCTCGACCTTGTACTTCGTGCCCTTGTTCCACTGGCCCAGCACCAGCGGCGTCTTGCTGACGTTCTTCATCGGCCCGCCGCCGCCCCACTTGACCGGGCCGACGACGGTGTTCATCGCGGTCGCGGCCACCGCGTCACGCACGTCTTTCGCGCCGACGCCCTTGCTGCGCTTGAGCGCGTCGGCCGCCACTTCGAAGAGCGCGTGGGCGAAGCCGATCGGCTGCGTCCACTGCTTCTTCGTGCTGGCCTCGTAGGAATCGGCCAGCGCTTTTGCGCTCTGTTTGGTCAGCGACGACGTGAACGGGTGCGACGGGCTCCACCACACCTCGGTCGTCAGGCCGTAGCCCAGGTCACCGAGCGCTTCGATCGCGCCGGGGAACAGCAGCGCCTTGCCGAGCGTGATGACCTTGGGCTTGAAGCCCTGCTGCCTGGCCTGCGTGAGAAAGGTCTTCGCATCGGGCGGGATCACGACGCCGGTGACGATCTCGACGCCGTCTTTCTTGAACGCGGCGATCTGTGCCGAAAAATCCTGCGTGCCATTCTGGAAGCGGCCCGGGTCGGTGAGCGTGTAGCCCATGCCGGCCAGCGGCTTCGGAAAGCCCAGTTCCTTGTCGCCCCAGGCGTTGCCGTCGCCGTCGTTCGGGAACAGGCCACCGACCTTTTTGTTGGTCTGCACGCTGTTCCAGCCGTTCGTGAAATTGGCGATCACGTCTTCCAGGCCCCAGAACATGTGGTACGTGAAGTTGAAGCCTTTCGCCGGGTCGCCCTTGCGGCCGAAGAACCAGGGCTGCCAGGGCACGACGCTGGAGATGCAGGGCACTTCGTTCAGCTCGCACACGTCGCTGACCGGGTTCGCGGTTTCGGGTGTGCCGGCCGTCAGCATCAGCGCGACCTTGTCTTTCAGCACCAGGTCGTTGGCCACTTCACCGGCGCGGTTCGGGTTCGACTGGCTGTCTTTCAACAGGATCTGCACGTCGTACTTCTTGCCACCGATCGTCAGGCCGTCCTTGAACGCCGCTTTCATCTGATCGATGACCCACTTGTCGGCCTCGCCGAAAGGTGCGAGCGGACCGGTCTGCGGCGACACGTAGCCGATCTTGATCGTGTCGGCGGCGAAGGCGTTCTTCGAGGCGGCCAGCGTGGCGGCAGCGGCCGTCAGGCCTTGCACGAAGCTTCTGCGGTTCAAGGTCATGGCTTGTCTCCTTTATGTAGTCGTCGTGGCGAAAGAAATCGTCTGGCGCGCGTCAGTCGGGGCGTGTGCCGTCGAAGGCGCGCTGCAGCAGCTCGCGGATCGCGGCGCGCTCCAGCGGGCGCGGGTTCGGGTACTGGTTCTGCACCGCGATGTCGGCCGCGTGGTCGAGGCCGTCGGCAGGCATGCCGATGTCCTTCAGAGCCGTCGGCGCGTGGTGGCGGTGCGCGAGATCGAACACGCCCGCCGCCGCACTCGCCGAGCCGAGCCCACGCGCGACGCGCTGCATCGCCTCGGGCGCATGCGCGGCGTTGTAGGCCAGCGCGTGCGGCAGGATCACGGTGTGCACTTCGGCGTGCGGCAAGTTGAAGCTCCCGCCGAGCGTGTGGCAGAGCTTGTGGTGCAGGCCCATCGAAACGGCGCCGAGCACGGTGCCGCACAGCCACGCGCCGTAGAGCATGTCGGCGCGCGCAGCAACGTCTTTGGTGTCGATGGCCAGGCGAGGCATCGCGGCGGCCGTGGCGCGAATGCCTTCTTCGGCCATCATCGACATGATCGGGTTGCCGTCATGCGCGTACAGGCCTTCGGCCGCATGCGCGATGGCGTTCAAGCCGCTGGTGACCGTCATACCGAGCGGCAAAGTCAGTGTCAGTTCGGGGTCGTAGATCACGGTGCGCGGCAACACGCGTGCGTCGCGCCCGGTCTTCTTCAGGCCGGCTTCGGTGATGCCGTAGATCGAGGTCATCTCGCTGCCGGCGTAGGTGGTCGGAATGGCCAGGATCGGCAGACCCGACTCCAGTGCAATCGCCTTGCCCAGGCCGGTGGTCGAGCCGCCGCCGATCGCCACCGCGCAGTCGGCGCCGAGACGCTTCGCTTCGTCACGCGCTTCCCGTGCCGATTCGATCGGCACGTGCATCACGGCCTTCGCGAAGATGCCAACTGCGCGGTCGCCGAGCAACTCGGCGACGTGGCGTGCGCTGGCCGCCTGCTCGGGCGTGGACAGGATCAGCGCGCGGCGTGCGCCGAGCGCTTCGATCTCGCGCGCCAGATGCTGCAAGGCGCCAGCGCCAAACACGACGCGCGACGGGTTGGATTGATAGATGAAGGCGTTCATGCCGTGATCATGCGCGCGGATACCAGGGCGGGATCTGCGCATCGACGTTGACCCACACGCTCTTGACCTGTGTGTACTCGCGCATCGCCTCGAAGCCCATCTCGCGGCCGTAGCCGCTCTGACCGACGCCGCCGAACGGCGAGCCCGGGTTGACGCGCTTGTAGCTGTTGATCCAGACCATGCCGGCGTGCATGTCGCGCGCCATTTTGTGGGCGCGCTGCAGGTCGCGTGTCCACAGGCCGCTGCCCAGACCGTAGTCGGTGCTGTTGGCGATCTGCATCGCCTCGGCGTCGTCCTTGAAGGTGAGCACGGTGACGAAGGGGCCGAAGACTTCTTCCTGCGCGACGCGGTCCTTGAAGCTGCGCGCTTTCACGATCGTCGGTTCGACATAACAGCCGTTCGCGAGGTCGCTCGCCGACGGCCCCTTGCCACCGGCGAGCACTTCGCCGCCCTGCTCGCGCGCCACGTCCACATAGGCGAGCACGCGGTCGCGGTGCATGCGGCTGGTGAGCGGGCCCATCTCGGTGCTCGCGTCGAGCGGGTTGCCGAGCTTGATCGACTTCGCGAGGGTGATGAATTTGTCGAGGAATTCGTCGGCGATCCGCTCGTGCAAGACGAGGCGCGATCCCGCGATGCAGGCCTGGCCCTGGTTGTGGAAGATCGCCCAGGCCGATCCGTTGACGGCAGCCAAGAGATTGGCATCGTCGAACACGATGTTCGCGCCCTTGCCACCGAGTTCGAGCTGCACCTTCTTCAAATTGCCGGCGCTGGCCTGCACGATGCGCCTGCCCGTCGCGGTGCTGCCGGTGAACGCGATCTTCGCGATGCCCGGATGTTCGGCGATGTACTGGCCCGCGACCGAGCCGAGGCCCGGCACGATGTTGACGACGCCATCGGGCATGCCGGCTTCGCTCATCAGCTCCGCGATCTTCAAGGTCGACAGCGGCGTGATCTCGGCGGGTTTCAGCACGATGGTGTTGCCGGCCGCGAGCGCCGGGCCCATCTTCCAGCTGGTGAACATCAGCGGGAAGTTCCACGGCACGACCTGGCCGACGACACCGAGCGGTTCGCGCAGCAGGTAGTTGAGGAAGCCCACCTCGACCGGCACCACGTCGCCCTGCAGCTTGTCGGCCATGCCGCCGAAGTAGCGGAAGCATGCGGCCGTGCGCGGCACGTCGAGGTTGCGCGAGTCGCGCAGCGGGTGACCGGTGTCGAGCGACTCCAGGCGCGCGAGTTCTTCGGCGTTGGCTTCGATCAGGTCGGCCAGTTTGAGCAGAATGCGCCCGCGGTCGGCGGCAGCCATGCGGCTCCAGGCGGGGAAGGCTTTGGTCGCCGCAGCGACGGCCTTGTCCACATCGGTATGGCCCGCCATCGCGACCTCGGCGATCACCGAGTTGTCGTGCGGGTTCAGCGTGGCCTGTGTCTCGCCCGATTCGGCGTCGACAAAACGCCCGTCGATGAAAAGCTGGTGGCGTATCGGTGTGCGCAGGCCCACCGCGGCCTGGATGTCCGCGAGATTCATGTCGGTTCGCTCCGGGGTGGCCGCGCAGTGCGCGGCACGGGCTGTAGGTGCGGTCAGTGCGTCAGAACTGCACCGGCACTTCGGGGCTTTCGCCCTTCTGGATCTCGTAGACCAGCGAGGGCGAGCCGTTCTCCCACACCAGGAGCATCGAGCGCTTCGGCGAGTAGCCCTGGTGGCGACAGTAGGCCGGCATCGCGGCCATGTCGCCCGCCTTCATGATCACGCGGGCCAGTGGCTTGCCGGTGGTCTTGTCGGCGCAATCCCAGTGGATCTCGTCGCACATCTGGAAGAACCACTCGACGCGGTCGTTGGCGTGGATGATCGGCAGGATGTGCTCTTCGGTCGTCGGGCACATGAAGCTGTACTTCACGACCGAGGTGAAGCTCGGGTTCCACGTGACCTGCGATCGCGACAGGAACGCGAACAGGTTGAAGGCGTGCACCTCGTTCTCGAAGCCGGGCTCGGGGTGCAGCTCGGGCTGGTCTTGCGGCACGTCGGCGAAAGCGCGGTTGATCGGCGCGCCGCGCGCGTCGCTGCGCAGGTTCAGGTCGTCCTTCAGGCCGACGCAGCGGGTCGCGAGCTCGCGGGCTCGGGTCAGCTTCGGGGTGTTGCTGCCGTTCTTGCGGCCGTAAGGCGAGCCGGTTTCCTGCGGGGCCGAGAACGGGTCGAAGGTCTGGTTGGTCCAGTCGTCGAGCATGGCGGCGAAGGTGGCGGCGATCTGCGGCGTAGGAAAGTTTTCGAGCAGGTCGACGCCGGCGGTCTTCATCGTCGCGTTGAAGGTGCCGGCGTACATGTCGACGGTGCTGTAGTGGTTGGTGGTGCCGAACACGTGGTCGAAGTTCACGCCGCCGTAGAAGAAACCCCAGGCCACGTCGCGCATCAGCGCGCGCAGGAAGTTGGCGGCGTCCATCGTGTGGCTGAGCGGCCGGCCGTCGCGCGTTTTCCAGCTGATGTGGGCGAAGTATTCGTCGCGACGGAAGTTGAAGCTGCCGAGCGTGAAGCTCCGGTAGCCGAGCGTCGCGTCGGGTTCGCTCTGGATCACTTCGGCGAGTTTTTCGGGTGCGTTCATGGGATTGTCTCCGGTGTGCGTTGCAAGTCAGACCGTCTGGCAGATGTCTGCCCAGCGCTCGATCGACAACTCGCCCTTGCACGTTTGCTGCACCAGCACGGCCGGCTTCGCAGCACGGAACTGGTACGCGGTGTTCTTCGGCAGCATCGCCTGGTGACCGCGCTTGATCTTCATCCAGCCCATCTTCTTGCCACGCGGTTCGCCCTTCACAAGCACCGCGCCGTTGTGGTTCTCATCAGGCACGGTCTGCTCGTTGTCGAGCTTGACCAGGTGGATCTCGACATCGCCGTCCATGCTCAACGTGAACTCGTCGTGCGCGCAGGTGTACCAGGGCGAGGTGCCTTCGGCGCGGATCGTCTCCAGCACGTAGATCTGGTTCTGTCCGAACACGACCTTCTCGTAAGGCTTGGCCTTCGAGGCGATCTCGAAGCAGTTCGAGAAGGCGTAGTTCTTGACGTTGTCGTCGATCATCTGCACGCCGCCTTTTTCAAAGCGGTCGATCGATCCGAACACGGTCTTGTAGGCGGCTTGTGTCATCCGATGTCTCCTGCTGAAGCGCGTGGAAAGAAGTCTAGGAAGCCTCCGGCCAGGCGGGTAGAGGCAGAACGGCGACTGGATTGTTCGGGAATGCCGAACAATGTGCGGGAATACCCGGGCCGGCTACTCGATCACGCCATCGGCCAACAGGCCGCGGCTGATCAGCGCCTCGTCCCACGGCGGGACACCCGAAAAGCTCGCGGTCAGCACCTCGAGGAACAGCTTCAGCTTCAGCGAGCTGCGCACCGTGGTCGGGTAGAACACCGAGAGCCAGAACGAACTCAGCAGGTACTCGGGCAAGACCAGCAGCAACTCGCCAGACAGCACCGACTCCGAAGCCACCAGCGTCGGCACGCACACGATGCCGGCGTGCTCGAGCGCGTATTCGCGCAGCAGGTGCACGCTGTTGCTCAGCAAGACCGGCTTGAGTTCGAGCGAGACCTGTTCGTTCTGGCCGTGGAAAACGAGCCGCTCGCGTGTCGGGTAGCCCGAGTACCAGCCGATGCGGTGGCCCGCCAGATCGCTCGGGTGGCGCGGCGCGCCGAAGCGCTGGATGTATTCCGGCGACGCGCAGAACACCCGCCGCACCGGGAAAAGCTTGCGTGCGATCAGCTCTTCGGAGCCGGGCGGGAAGATCTGCAAGGCGCAGTCGAAGCCTTCTTTCACCGGGTCGATCACCGCGTCACTGACGATCAGATCGAGCACGATCTGCGGGTAGCGCGCCTGGAATTCCTGCAGCAGCCGCGCCAGATGGCCGAGAACAAAACCGGGCAGCGCGTGCACCCGCAAGCGCCCGACCGGCGAGGTGCCGACTTCGCGCATCTGGTCGACGACCTCGTTGGTGCGGCCGACCAGCTCGGAGCAGTCCCGCAGGAAAGCCTGGCCGAGTTCCGACAACCTCACACTGCGCGTGTTGCGGTGGAACAGCGGCGCGCCGACGAACTCTTCGAGCTGCTGGATGCGCGCGGTGACGACCGAGCGCGAAACCCGCATCTGGCGCGCCGCTTCGGCGAAGCTCTGCGATTCGGCGACGCGGACAAAAGCGTCGATGGCTAGAAAGCGGTCCATGGGTGCGGCTGAACTCCGGGGCGAGGCACTGGCAAGGCATTGTGCGCATGTCTTGAAACTTGGAGTCGCGCCCCTATAATCTGTTTGCTAGCACTCGCGAATGCTGAGTGCTAACGGCCTTGGCGGCGGTTTTCACCGCCGCTTTCGCTTCAAGTGATTGGGTGCTCACATCGCACCGATCCAAAGCCAAAGCTCAATTCGAGTCCATTTCAAGGAGATGCTATGAAACTTCGTCCTTTGCACGATCGCGTGATCGTCAAGCGCCTGGAACAAGAAACCAAGACCGCTTCGGGCATCGTGATTCCCGACAACGCCGCCGAAAAGCCCGACCAGGGTGAAGTTCTGGCCGTCGGCCCCGGCAAGCGCAGCGAAAAGGGCGACTTCATCGTCCTGAACATCAAGGTCGGCGACCGCGTTCTGTTCGGCAAGTACAGCGGCCAGACCGTCAAGGTCGATGGCGAAGAACTGCTGGTAATGAAGGAAGACGACCTGTTCGCAGTCGTCGAGAAGTAATCCAGCAAGCACTCAGGAGAATTTGATATGGCAGCAAAAGACGTAATTTTCGGCGGCGAAGCCCGCGCACGTATGGTCGAGGGTGTGAACATTCTGGCCAACGCGGTCAAGGTGACCCTAGGCCCGAAGGGCCGCAACGTGGTGCTCGAGCGTTCGTTCGGAGGCCCGACCGTGACCAAGGACGGTGTGTCCGTGGCCAAGGAAATCGAGCTGAAGGACAAGCTTCAGAACATGGGCGCGCAGATGGTCAAGGAAGTCGCTTCCAAGACTTCGGACATCGCCGGTGACGGCACCACCACCGCCACCGTGCTGGCCCAAGCGATCGTTCGCGAAGGCATGAAGTACGTGGCCGCGGGCATGAACCCGATGGACCTGAAGCGCGGCATCGACAAGGCCGTGACGGCGCTCGTCGATCAGCTGAAGAAGCAGTCGAAGGCGACCACCACGAGCAAGGAAATCGCTCAGGTCGGCACGATCTCGGCCAACAGCGACGAAGAAGTCGGCAAGATCATCGCCGAGGCGATGGACAAAGTCGGCAAGGAAGGCGTCATCACCGTTGAAGACGGCAAGAGCCTGAACAGCGAACTCGAAGTCGTCGAAGGCATGCAGTTCGACCGCGGCTACCTGTCGCCCTACTTCATCAACAACCCGGAAAAGCAGACCGCTGTTCTGGACAACCCGTTCGT
>JANYFX010000060.1 GCA_025359585.1 Rhizobacter sp.
CGCGCGCTTGCTTTTACTTCCGCATCACCTGGCCGCGAATCTCACCGCCCGGGTTGGCGGCGGTGTGCACGTTGGCGTACCACTTGCCGGCCATCAGGTCGTCGATCTGCATCGGTGTGAGCGTGGTTTCACCGCTGGCCGGGCTCATGGCACTCGGAAAGGGCACCACGACGCCCGCGTTCGCGCCGGGCATCGCCGGGCCGTGGAAGTGCGCCATCGTCGCCGGGCCGGTGAGACCGGAGTAGGTCATCGTCCAGCGCAGGGCGTTGCTGCCCTTGTCGAGGGTGGCGTCGAGCCTGCCGGAGGCGGTACTCGCATTGACGGGTACCTCGGCCGCGCTCGACAGCGTGGCGCTGAAGCTCACGCTGCCTGCCGAACCCATCGGCATCGGCTCGGCCTTCGGCGTCATGCCGCAGGCCGCGAGTGCGATCGGCGTGGCGAACAGGGCGACACGAAGGAAGGTGGGGAAGTGGGTCATGGCTGTCTCCGCAAGAGTTGGGTCGGTGGCGCTGCCCGCTCGTGCACGAGCAGGCAAGCTGCGCCGCCAGCATGGGCCGGGCGACCGATGTGGCGTGTCGGACGACAGGCCGTTGTGCTGTCGTTCGCGGGCGCGAAGCCAGTCGGCTCAGTGGGCAGGCTGCCGAAAGCGCGCCCAGGCTGCGGCCGTCGGTGTCGTGCCCGCGCCGGGCTCTTGCGGTAAACGGAAATGCCCCGCGACCACCTCGGACGGTTCGGTGAAACAGTCCTTGATCCACGGGATGTATTCGAGCACCGCGACCGCCGGGTGTGCATACGCCAGGTGCACGTGCATCTGGCTCATGTCGCCCGCGTGCGGTGCCACCGGAACGCGGAACGAATGCGCTGTGTCGCAGACCTGCAGCACATCGGTCAGGCCGGCCATGCGCGTCACGTCGGGCTGGGCCCAGTGGATCGCCTGCTGCGCGAAGAACTCGGCGAAAGCGTCGGGCGTGTAGAGCTGCTCGCCGAGGGCGACCGGGATGTTCGACTGGCGCGCGAGTTGCGCGTGGCCTTTCACGTCGTCGTACCAGAGCGGTTCTTCGAACCAGTACACATTCGATGCTTCGGCGAGGCGGCAAAAGCGCAGGCAGGTCGGCAGGTCCCACTTGCCGTTGCCGTCGATCGCGAGGGTCACGTCGGGGCCGATCGCGTCGCGCACCATCGCGAGCCGGCGTGCATCGCGCTCGACCGACGAGCCGACCTTGATCTTGATGCCGGTGAAGCCGTCTTCGACCGCGCGCGCCGCGCCCGCCACGAGCTGCTCGTCGGGGATGCTGAGCCAGCCGATGTCGGTGTTGTAGGCCCGCACCTTGTCGCGCACCTGGCCGCCGAGAAGTTTCCACAGCGGCAGTTGTGCGGCCTTGCCTTTCAGGTCCCACAGCGCGATGTCGATCGCCGCGTGCGCCAGCGTCGTGATGCCGGCGCGGCCGACCCATTGCAGCGCCGGGTTGCGCGCGAGCTTGTGCCACAGGCGCCTGATGTCGCGCGCGTCTTCGCCGATCAAGAGCGGCGCGTGGCAGCTTTCGATGCAGCGGGTGATCAGCTGATCGCTCGCGAGGTGCGCGTGCGTGCCGGTGAAGCCGAAGCCGCTCAGGCCCGTGTCGGTGTCGATCTGCGCGCCGACCACGCCCCAATGCGAGATCGTGTGCGTGCTGTCCTGGATCATCGAACCGGTCACCGGCACGTGCAGGATGAACGGGGTGATGGCGGTGATCTTCATGGGCGGTTCAATACGTGGCCCGCCCGCCCGACAGGTCGAACACCGCGCCGGTGCTGAAGGAGCATTCCTCCGACGCCAGCCACGCGATCATCGCCGCCGCCTCGCCGACTTCGAGAAAGCGCGCCATCGGGATCTTGCTCAGCATGAAGTCGATGTGCTGCTGCGTCATCGAATCGAAGATCGCGGTCTTCGCGGCGGCTGGCGACACTGCGTTGGCGATCACGCCCTTGGTCGCCAGCTCTTTTGCGAGCGACTTGGTCAGCGCGATCAGCCCGGCTTTCGACGCGCTGTAGTGCGACGCGTTCGGGTTGCCTTCTTTGCCCGCCACCGAGGCGATGTTGACGATGCGACCGTAACCCTGCTTGATCATCTGCGGCACCACCGCGCGGCAGGTGAGAAAGGGCGCGACGAGGTTGACCTCGATCACGCGCCGCCACACCTCGGGCGCCAGCTCCCAGGTCGGCGCGTTTCCGCCGGTGATGCCGGCGTTGTTGACGAGGATGTCGATGCGGCCGTGGATCTTGACGGCGGTTTCAGTGGCGGCGGCCACGTCGGCGTCCACGCACAGCTCGACGATCGAGGCGCTGACCTTGCCGAGTTTGGCGAGTGCGGTTTCGGCTTCGGCCAGGCGCGCGGCGTCGATGTCCCACAGCACCACGCTGGCGCCCGACTGCAGCATTCTTTCTGCCGCCGCATAGCCGATGCCTTGCGCGCCACCGGTGATCACGGCCACGCGGCCTTTCAGGTCGATCTGGTTCATCAGCGCAGGCCTTTCAAGGTCTCGTCGGCGTTGGGCGCGGCGGCGCAGTCGTCGATGTATTGGCGGATGATTTCGGCGAAGCCGGTGTGTGGCATGAGGCCGAGCTTCGCGGCCCGCTTCGAGGACGCACCACTAGGCCAGTTGGCCACGATGCCGGCAATGCGCTCGTCGCGCACGAAGCGCACCCGCTCGCGCACGGCCGGGCCGGCCACCTGCGCCAGCGCTTCCAGCATGTCGGACACGCGCACGTTGAGTGCGGGCAGGTTCAAAGCGGTGCGGCCGTTGAAGGCTTCGCGGCTCGCTTCGAACACTGCGATCAGGCCTTCGACCGTGCGCGTCGGCGACGACACCGGGTGCGAGACGCCCGCGTCCACCGGGCAGATCGACTCCACCCCGGCGAGCGGCTCGCGGATGATGCCGCTGAAGAACGACGAGGCCGCGCCGTTCGG
>JANYFX010000092.1 GCA_025359585.1 Rhizobacter sp.
AAGGCGAGCACAAGATGGCACGTGGCCTGCTGCCGGTGCAGACCTGGTCGGCGCACTGGCTCGCGCACCCGCAGTTCGCGCAGGCCGTCAGCGACTTCCTCGACCGTGAAGGTGCCGGCGTGGCGAACTACATCGACGAGCTGAACGAGCGCCGACCGTTCAAGACACTCGCCTGAACCCGGGCATCACGGCCCCTTGAAGTCGCCAGCGAACGCCGAGACGAAGCGCTCCGGCGTCAGGTACTTGCGCAGCGCCGCGTTCACCTGCTCCAGCGTCAGTCTCTCGATCGCCGCGTCGACCTGGGCCGCGATCGCGAAGGTGCGCCCCAGGTAGAGGTTGCTCGCCAGAGCCCCCGCCACGCTCGCGTCCTGCGCACGCGACAGGCGGCGAAAGCCGAGCACGCTGGTCTGGGCTTCGGCAAGTTCCTGCGCGGTGAACCCGTCTTTCAGTGCGCGCGCGATCTCTTCCTGGAAGGCCGTTTCGACCTTCGCGCGGTTCTGCGGTGCGTAGATGGCGGCCGTCTGCCACGGCGAATTCGGCTCGACGCTGTTCCACTGCACACTGCTGCCCACGCCGTAGGAAAGGCCCTCGGTCTCGCGGATGCGCTTCCAAAGGCGCGAGCTGCCGCCCGCCCCGAGGATGTGGTTGGCGAGCGTGAGCGCCGGGTAGTCGGCATCGGCATCGGTCAGCGGCAGGCCCAGACGCACCAGCATGTAGGCGTTCTGCTTGTCGGGTGTGAGCAGCAGCAGGCGCTCGGGCTTCACTGCCACCAGGGGCTGCGGCACGCGTGCAAAAGCGCTCGGGCTCTTCCAGTCGGCGAACGCGGTCTGCAGCGCGGCCTTGACCGCTGCGGCATCCATCTCGCCGACGGCAGCGAACTCGGCATGGCCCGCGCCGTAGAAACGGGCGTGGAAAGCCCGCAGCTTGTCGACGCCGACGGCGTTGGCATCTTCCACCATCTCTTCGAAGGTGCGGGCGTAGCGCACATCTCCGCGGGGGTAGGTGTTGCCCAGCCTCGCCACCGCGTTCTGCGCCACGGCGTTCGGCTCCTTGCGGCGCTGCTCGATGCCGGTCAGCGTCTGGCGGGTGCGCTCCGACAGCGCATCGGCCGGGAACACCGGGTTTCGCAGCAGGTCACCGACAAGGGCGATGGCCGCAGGCAGGTGTTCGCGCCGCGATGTCAGCGTCAGCGTCACGCGCCCGGGTGCAGCGCTCACGCCGAGCTGGGTCTTGAGCTTGTCGAGGCGGTCTTCGATCTGCTCACGTGTGAGTGTTTTCGTGCCCTTGTCGAGCAAGGCGGAAACCGCTTCGCCGACTTCGTTCTGCCCGGCCAGGCTGGCCTGGTCGCCATAACGCAAGCTCAGCACCGCTTGCACCGCCTCGCCGCGGGTGCCCTTGGGCAGCAGCGCCGCCTTCAGGCCACCGAGCGTGAAGGTCTGCGTGCGTGCGTCGATGTTGGCCGGCGTGGCCTCGAAGGCTTCGACCTTCGCCGCTGCCGCCTGCGGCTTGAAGGCCTGCATCGTCTGCGCCACGTCGACCTGCGTCTGCGCCGGTGCACGCTGCGGCTTGTCGGTCGGCAGGTAGGTGGCCATCGTGCGGTTGTCGGCCACCAGGTACTGTTCGGCCACACGCTGCAGGTCGGCCACCGTCTGCGCCTGGACCCAATCGCGCTTCAGGAAGAACAGGCGCCAGTCGCCGAGCGCCACCGACTCCGAGAGGACCACGCCAACCCTCTCCGGATTGGAGAACGATTGTTCCCAGTTCGTCGCCCATTTGAGCTTGGCACGCGCCAGCTCGTCGGCCGTGATCGGTTCGGAGCGCACCGACTCGACGGCAGCGATCAACTCGGCCTGGGCCTTGTCGACATCCTGGCCAGGCGCGAGTTGCACGGTCGTGAACAGCACCGCCGGGTCGGCGAGGCTCCAGGCGAATGCACCGGTGTCGGCAGCCAGCTGCTTTTGCGTGAGCCGTTTGTGCAGGCGCCCTGTCGGCGCGTCGCCCAGCACGATGGCGAGCAGCTCGGCCGCGGCGAAGTCCTTCGTCGGACCGGCCGGCACGTGGTAACCCACGTAGCTCATTGGCGCACCGCCCGAGCGGCGCAAGCTGACGCTGCGCGGCCCGTCCTGTGCCGCGTCGAGCGTGTAGAGCACCGGCAGCTTGCGCGTCGGCTTCGGGATCTTGCGGAAGGCCTCAGCCACCCAGGAGAGCGCGCGCGTCGCGTCGAACTTGCCCGAGACGATCAGCGTGGCGTTGTCGGGCTGGTAGTAGGTGCGGTAGAACGCCTGCAGGCGCGGGATGTCGACGTTCTCGACGTCGGCACGGGCGCCGATGATCGAGTTGCCGTAGTGGTGCCAGTCGAACATCAGCGCCATCGTGCGTTGCAGCAGGATGCGGCTCGGGCTGTTCTCGCCCGATTCCATCTCGTTGCGCACCACCGTCATCTCGGAGTCGAGGTCTTTACGAGCGATAAAGGAATTGACCAGCGCATCGGCGAGCCAGTGCACATAGAAGTCGAGGCTGGCATCGCCATCCTTACCCGCGCTGCCAAAGCTGGCGAAGTAGTTGGTACGGTCGAATGAGGTGCTGCCGTTCCAGTGCATGCCGCGCGCGGTGAATTCCTTCTTCGGATCGCGCGTCGTCGGCGTGCCTTTGAACATCAGGTGTTCGAGCAAATGCGCCA
>JANYFX010000078.1 GCA_025359585.1 Rhizobacter sp.
CCTTCTCCTGGCCGATGCGAATGCCTTGCGGGTTGTAGCCGTACGCGCCGAAGGGCGAGGTGCCGCCGGTGCCGATCATCTTGTTGCCACCTTCGTGACGCTCTTTCTGCTCTTCGAAACGCTTTTTGAGCGTTTCCATCAGCTCGTCCCAGCCCATCTTCTCGATCAGCGCTTTTTCCTCGGCGCTGAGTTCGAGTTCCATCTTCTTCTGCAGCCAGTCGAGCGGCACGTCCTGCGTGAAATCGGTGAGCAGCTCCACGCCCTTGAAATAGGCCGCGAACGCGCGGTCGAACTTGTCGAAGTTGGCTTCGTCCTTCACGAGTGAAGTGCGGGCGAGGTAGTAGAACTTGTCGACGGTGGGGCCGTTCGGGTCGGTCTCGTCCGCGTCGATCACGCCGGCCTTGATGGCTTCGAGCAGCGTCAGGTACTCCTTGACCGAGACCTTCAGCTTGGCGGCGCGCAAGGTGAAGAAAAAATTGATCAGCATGGTGGGCGGCCGGTTGACGCGCCTGCGAGGCTGCGCAGGCGGGCGAAGGCCCGAGCATAGCCGGGAGCGTGCGGCGCGTGGCGCGGCCGGGTTTGCGGGGCGTCGTAACGATGTGTTGCGCTAAAGTGCCGCATGTTTGCAACCATGTCCGCGACCGAGGTGGCTTTTGCTCTGGTCGCCGTGATGCAGGCGGTGCTGGCGCTGGTCTGGCTGATCGGTGGCTGGTGGGCCGGCGAGATGCGCCGTGCCGCATTGCAATGGGGCGCTTTCGCCGGCATGAGCGCGCTGTCGTTCATGCTGCTGATGCTGGCGATGCGCTCGGCCGAGCTCCAGCCCGGCGACCTGCTGCGCGCCGAGTTGCTGCGCGCGGGCGGCAACGTCTGCGGCGTGGTCGCGGTGATGGCTTTGCGACGTGGCATCTGGTTGTTCCTCGGGCGCAGCCTGCGCCCATCGATCCAGCCGCTGCTGCTGGTGGCGGTGCTGGTGGTCGCCTGGCTCGGCCTCGACCCGTCCATGGGTGCGCTGCGGGTCGGCTTCAACTCGCTGGTGTTGACGTGGTTGTGTCTGGAGATGGCGTGCGCGCTGCACACCCATGCGCGTGATGCGCTGCGGTTTCGCTGGCCGCTGATGCTGTCGCTGCCGATGCTGATCGCGGCCCTCGGCTACGGCACGCGCGGCGCGCGAGCGCTGCTCGACCCGGCTTCGGTGGCGGCGTCGATGACGACCCACAGTGCGCTCAATGTCGGCTCGGCGTTTTCCTACGTGGTGCTGGCGCTCGCCTTCAACGCGATGCTGACGGTGCTGGTGGTCGCACGCCTGTTCGCGCAGTTGCACCTGCTCTCGCACCGCGACGGCCTCACCGGCCTGCTCAACCGGCGTGCCATGCAGGAAGCGCTCGACACGCAGATGCGGCGCAGCCGTCGCAACGGCGAGGCCTTCGTGCTGATGATGCTCGACGCCGACCACTTCAAGGCCATCAACGACCAGCACGGCCACGCCGTGGGCGACCAGGTGCTCAAGCATCTGTCGACGCTGCTGCACAGCGGCATGCGCGAGATCGATCGTCTGGCGCGTTTCGGCGGCGAGGAGTTTCTGGTGCTGCTGCCAGGGGTGACGCTGGCTGAAGCGGTCCCGGTGGCCGAGCGCCTGCGCTCGCTGGTGGCGGGCACGCCGCTGACGGACGGCGGCACGCCGATCGCAGTCTCGGTCAGCATCGGTATCGCCGAATGGGGGGGTGCCCACGAAGACCTGTCGCGCCTGCTGGTGCGCGCCGACGCGGCGCTGTACCAGGCCAAGCAGCACGGACGTGACCGGGTGGCGCTGGCCGAAGCGCCGGCGCTGGCGGCAGCGGTCTAGGGCGCCTCGAAGATCCTGATCACCGCGTCTTCGAACGAGGGGTTGTCCACGCCGACGTGGTTAGCGCCGCTTCGGGTCGGCACGAAAGCGCGACTCGGCGAAGGGGATCAATTCCTGCGTGATGAAGGCGTGGTACGCGCTGGCTCCGGGGAGCACGTAGTCGGTCGCGCGGACCGCCGTTCCGCCGATGCCGATGAGGATTGCGTCGGTGCCGCGTCGCTGCAGAATTTTCTTGAAGTTGGTGAATCGTCCTTCGGGCGGATATAGGGCATCGCCGTCGGTGGCGTAGATGACCGGGTAGGTGGCGTTGCCGCTGCTGTAAGACGCAGGCAGATAGATGTCGAGCCGGTAGGTGTAGCCCGTCCGCGCCGAGGCGACGTCTGCCGTGGTCACGCTGCCGACTGTTGCGGCCGGTGCTCCGTCGGAACCGCCACCGCACGCCGACAGCACCGCGATGATCACGGCCACGATGGCGCCGTGCAGGGTTTGCGTGAGCAGATTCGATCGCCTGTTCATCTTGCGGCGGCCTCCTTGTCGCCTCGCCGAACGACGCCGGGGTCAAGCGGCCGGATGTTTCGGGTCGTGCTGCCTGAGCCACGCGAAGAACTCGCCGTACCAGAGCTTCGAGTTGCGCGGTTTTAGAATCCAGTGGTTTTCGTCGGGGTACCAGAGCAGGCGCGCGTCCACGCCCTTGGCCTTGAGCGTGTTGTAGTAGGCCAGGCCTTGCTGGTCGGGCACGCGGTAGTCGAGCGCGCCGTGGATCACCAGCGTCGGCGTTTTCATCGCAGACACGAAGTTGCTCGGGCTCTGCGACTGCACCTTGGCCGGGTCTTCCCAGTACCACCCGCCCAGTTCCTTGGCGTGCCAGGTGTAGGCGTCGTCGCTGAACATCGCGGCCCAGTCGAAGCAGCCGGCGTGGCACACGTAGGCGTTGTAGCGGCCGGTCTTCACGTGGCCGTTCATCCACGCGACCATGTAGCCGCCGTAGCTGCCGCCGGCGGCGAACACCCGTTTGCGGTCGGCCCAGGGTTGTTTGATCAGCCAGTCGGTTCCTGCCTCCACGTCTTGCAGTTCGAGCTCGCCCCAGTGGTGCGTGATGCTGTCGAGAAAGGCTTGGCCGAAGCCGCTCGAGCCGTGGTAGTTCACACACGCCACCACATAACCCTGCGCTGCGAACGCGTGGGTGTTCCAGCGGTAGTGGAAGGTGTCGCCAGCGGCTGCGTGCGGCCCGCCGTGGATGCTGTGCAAGACCGGGTACTTCTTCTTGCGGTCGAAACGTGGCGGGTAGGTCAGCCACATCTGCACCGGCTCGTTCAACGCCCCCTTGATCGTGACTTCTTCGCAGGCACCGAGTCGCAGCGTGCCGAGCAGCGCATCGTTGAAGGCCTCGATGCGCAGCGGCGCCTGCGCGTCGCGCACGGCGTGCACACGCGCCGGGTGCATCAGCGAATCGGCGACGCTCAGCGCCACGCCGCCCGCCACGTCGAAGCCTTGCACCCAGCCGCCCTGTGCCACCACGCTGGCCGTGCGGCTCTCGATCACGTAGCGGTAGAGGTGCCGGCGGCCGCGGTCTTCGGCGGCGAAATACAGCGCGCTCGCATCATCGGCCCAGCGCAAAGGGCCTTCGACGCTGTGGTCCCACTCGTCGCTGAGCAAATGCCAGCGGCCGCCGCGCTTGAGCAGCGCGGCGCGGCCCGGCATCGTGTGCTTCTTGCCGGTGTGGGCTGCGCTCATCGCGACGTGGCTGCCGTCGGGGCTGTAGCGCGGCGCGTCGAAGTCCCAGGCGGCATCGGCGGTCAGCGCTTCGAACTTGCCACTGCGCACGTTCAGCTCGGTCAGCGTCTTGCGGTTCTCGATGCGCTTCTCGGGCTGCGGGTCGTGCGCGAACACGATGTGCCGGCCGTCGGGCGAGATGTCGAAACAGTTCGCGTCTGGGTCGGTGCGTGGCAGCTCGTGCTGCGTGCCTTCGAACAGGTCGGTGATGCGGCCGCTGGCCACGTCGAGCACGTGCAGGTGCGCCACCCGGCCCATCGGCAGGCTGTGGTCCCAGAAGCGGTACTGCGCTTCGCTGGTGACGTAGCCAGTGGCCTTGCGGTCCTTGAAGTCCTTGAGTTTTTTCGCCTGTGCCTTCGTGCCTTTGAGCTCGGGCCAGACCCAGGCGATGAAGGCGATGCGGCGGCCGTCGGGGAACCACTTGAAGGCGTCGACGCCGGGCGCGAACTCGCTGACCCGGCGCGCTTCGCCGCCATCGGGCGCGATCACGTAGAGCTGCGGCGCGTCGTCTTTTTTGCCTTGTTGTTCGCGCTTGGCGACGAAGGCGATCTGCTCGCCGGTGGGCGACCAGGCGGGCTGGCCGTCCTTGTCGCCACAACTCGTCAGCGGGCGCGCTGCGCCGCCGAAGGTCGACAACAACCACAAGCTGCTGTGGCTGTTGTTCTCTTCCATCGAATAGCGGCTGACCGAGCAGACCGCTTGCGCGCCGTCGGGCGAGAGGCTCGCGCCGCCGATGCGCTCGAACTGCCACAGCTCATCGACCGTCAGGGGTTTTTTCTTGTCGGTCATGGCGTGTGTTTTCAGCGGGGTTTGTCGAGTTGCCAGCGCAGGTGCGCTTTCACCGGGGGCCATTCGGCATCAAGGATGCTGTAGACGGCGGTGTCGCGCAGCGTGCCGTTGCTGGCGCGCTGGTGGTTGCGCAATATGCCGTCGAGCTTGGCGCCGAGCCGCTCGATCGCGCGGCGGCTTTGCTGGTTGAAGAAGTGGGTGCGAAATTCGACCGCGATGCAGCCGAGCGCCTCGAACGCATGGCCGAGCAGCAGCAGCTTGCATTCGGTGTTGAACGGTCCGCGCTGGGTGCTCGCGGCGGTCCAGGTCGAGCCGATTTCGACACGCTTGTTGACGGCGTCGACGTTCATGTACGTCGTCATGCCGACGACCACACCGTTCGCGTCGCGTGTCGTGAAGGGCAGCATCGCGCCCTTCGCCTGCAGGTCGAGCCGGCGTGCGATCTCGGTGCTCATGCCTTCAGGCGACGGGATCGCGGTGTACCAGAGCTTCCAGAGTTCGCCGTCACGCGTGGCGGCGACGAGTTCGTCGTGCTGCTCGGGCGCCAGCGGCTCCAGCGAGCAGTGCGCGCCGACCAAATGAACCGGCGACAACCAGGCCGCCATGTCAGCGGTTGTGGCGTTGCATGAACACGAGCTTCTCGAACAGCGACACGTCCTGTTCGTTCTTCAGCAGCGCGCCCACCAGCGGCGGCACCGACACCTTGTCGTCCTTGCTTTGCAGCACTTCGAGCGGGATGTCTTCGGCCACCAGCAATTTCAGCCAATCGAGCAGCTCGCTGGTCGAGGGCTTTTTCTTCAGCCCCGGCAGGTTGCGCACGTCGTAGAAGTTCTTCAGCGCCGCCGCGAGCAGCTCTTTTTTCAGCGACGGGAAGTGCACGTCGACGATGCGCTGCATGGTCTCGGCGTCGGGGAACTTGATGTAGTGGAAGAAGCAGCGGCGCAGGAAAGCGTCAGGCAATTCTTTCTCGTTGTTCGAGGTGATGAACACCAGCGGCCGGTGCACCGCTTTCACGAGCTCGCGTGTTTCGTACACGTAGAACTCCATGCGGTCGATCTCGCGCAGCAGGTCGTTCGGGAACTCGATGTCGGCCTTGTCGATCTCGTCGATCAGCAGCACCACCGGCTGGTCGGCCGTGAAGGCCTGCCACAGCACACCCTTGACGATGTAGTTGTGGATGTCCTTGACCTTCTCGTCGCCGAGCTGGCTGTCGCGCAGGCGACTCACCGCGTCGTATTCGTACAGGCCTTGTTGCGCCTTGGTCGTGCTCTTGATGTGCCACTGCAACAGCGGCATCTTCAGCGCCAGCGCCACTTCTTCGGCGAGCATCGTCTTGCCGGTGCCGGGCTCGCCCTTCACCAGCAGCGGGCGCTTCAGGGTGGAGGCGGCGTTCACCGCCAGCATCAGGTCGGGCGTGGCGACGTAGTTTTCTGAGCCTTGAAACTTCATTGGCGCGGTCTCGTGAGACGGTGGTGTGAGGGTCTCGAACCAGTATAAGGGCGCCCCCTATAATCGCTCGTCGCTCAGAGAACCCCGTCTTTCACCACCATGAAAAAGCTCATTTCGCTGTTGATCGCGCTGGCCGCCACCGGCTTTGCCCTGCAGGCACAGGCCCAGGATGCCAAGGCCGGCGAGAAGAAGGCGGCCATGTGCATCGGCTGCCATGGCATCCCCGGTTACCAGGCCAGCTTCCCCGAAATCTACAAGGTGCCGATGATCGCCGGCCAAGGCTCGAAATACATCGTCTCGGCCCTCACGGCCTACCGCAAGGGGGACCGCAAGCACCCGACCATGCGCGCCATCGCCGCGTCGCTGAGCGACCAGGACATGGCCGATCTGGCAGCGTTCTACGAGACCGAAGCCAAGGGCGAAGGCTCGGTGGCACAAACCGCGCCGGCCCCGTCGGCAGAGGTGGCCGAGTTGCTGAAGAAGGGCAACTGCGCTTCATGCCACGGCGAGAACTTCAACAAGCCGATCGACCCGACCTACCCCAAGTTGGCCGGCCAGCATGCCGACTACCTCTATGTCGCGCTCAAGGCCTACCAGACCGACCGCAACCCGCAAGTCGGCCGCAACAACGCGATCATGATGGGCATGGCCAAGCCTTTCACGCACGCTGAGCTGAAGCTGGTGACGGCGTACCTCGCCACGCTGCCCAGCGAACTGAAGACGGTGCCGCAATCGCGCTTCCGCTGAGGCAAATCACCGAATCCTGAAGGCCGCTGCGATCCAGCGGCCTTCTTTGTTGTGGATCGGGCCGAGCGGCTCAACTCCCCGCCGGGATGGACGATATCGAGGGTGACTCGCGTCCCGACTCCCACCCATGCTCAAGAAAATCGCCGTCCAAGACCTGCGCCTGGGCATGCACCTGCATGAACTCTGCGGGCCCTGGCTCGACCACCCTTTCTGGCGCGCCAAGTTCCTGCTGGCCGACCCGGCCGACATCGCCAAGCTGAACGCGAGCGGCATCACCGAATGCTGGATCGACAACGCCAAGGGGCTCGACGTGGCGCCGCCGGCACCCAAGGTCGAATCGCCGCCCGCCCCGGCCGCGCCGCTCGAACACGCCGCCGCCGAACCACAGCCGCCCGGGCCCATGCCTTGCTCGTTGAACGAAGAGCTCTCGCGCGCAGCCTTGCTCGTGAAGAAGTCGCGCACGGCCGTGATGTCGCTGTTCAGCGAGGCGCGCATGGGCAAGACGATGAACACGGAACAATGCGTCGAACTGGTCGGCGAGATCACCGAATCGGTCTGGCGCAACCCCGGCGCACTGGTCAGCTTGGCGCGGCTCAAGACGCACGACGACTACTCCTACATGCACTCGGTGGCCGTGTGCGCGCTGATGGTGTCGCTGGCGCGCCAGCTCGGCCAGAGTGAAGCCGAAGCGCGTGACGCCGGCATGGCCGGCCTGCTGCACGACATGGGCAAGGCGCTGATGCCGCTCGAGGTGCTGAACAAGCCGGGCAAGCTGACCGACGCCGAGTACGACCTGATCAAGACGCACCCCGAGCGCGGCCACGAGCTGCTGCTTGGCGGCAGCGCCACGGCGACCGCGCTCGACGTGTGCCTGCACCACCACGAGCGGCCCGACGGCAAGGGCTACCCGCACGGCTTGAGTGGCAGCGCGCTGTCGCTGCATGCCCGCATGGGCGGCGTCTGCGATGTGTACGACGCCATCACCTCGAATCGGCTGTACAAGGCCGGCTGGGACCCGGCCGAGTCGATCGCGCGGATGGCCGAGTGGACCAAGCTGGGGCAGTTCGACCCGCTGATCGTGCACGCCTTCGTCTCCAGCCTGGGCATCTACCCCACCGGTTCGCTGGTGCGCTTGCAGTCGGGGCGCCTGGCCGTCGTGGTGGAGCAGAACCCGGCGTCGCTGGCTTCACCGCAAGTGAAGGTCTTTTTCTCGACGCGTGCCGACATGCCGGTCCCGCTGGAGCTCATCGACCTGAACCACCCGGGTTGCACCGAGCGCATCGCAGGCCGCGAGTCGAACGCCGTGTGGCAGTTCAAACACCTCGACGAGCTGTGGGCCGGCCGCGAAGCACTGGCCAAGACTGGCCGCTCGGGCGCACGCAAAACCTGAGCCCCGGGCGCGTGGCGCTCGCACTCTGGCGTGGCCCTTAAACTGCGGCCACAAACCACTCTCCGGAGCCAGAGATGAAGCTGATGTTTTCTGCCGCGCTGCTCGCCGCGCTGAGCCTGGGCACGGCCCAGGCACAAACGTTGCGCTGGGCCTCGCAGGGCGACGCCCAGACCATGGACCCGCACTCGCAGAACGAGTCGATGACCAATGCGATGAATGGCCAGGTCTACGAAGCCCTGATCAACAACGACAAGAAGCTCAACATGGAGCCGGTGCTGGCGAGCAGCTGGCAGATGGTGAGCCCGACGCTGTGGCGCTTCAAGCTGCGGCCCAACGTGAAGTTCTCCGACGGCGCGCCCTTCAGCGCCGACGACGTGGTGTTCTCGGTGCTGCGCGCGCGTGAAGGCACGTCCGACATCAAGGTCTACGCCAACGCGGTCGGCGAGCCGAAGAAGGTCGACGCGCTGACAGTCGAGTTCACGTTGAAAGACTTCAACCCGGTCTTCCTGGAGCACCTGTCCACGATCCAGATCATGAACAAGGCCTGGTGCGAGAAGAACAAGGCGGTGAAGCCGATCGACTTCAAGAACAAGGAAGAGGGCTTCGCTTCGCTCAACTCGAACGGCACCGGCCCGTTCATGCTGGTCTCGCGCGCGCCCGACACCAAGACCGTCTACAAGCGCAACCCGAACTGGTGGGGCAAGTTCGAGGGCAACGTGCAGGACGTGGTCTACACGCCGATCAAGAACGACGCCACCCGCACCGCCGCGCTCATCTCCGGCGAGATCGACTTCGTGCTCGACCCGGCACCCACCGACGTGGACAAGCTGCGCAGCACCACCGGCGTGAAGGTGATCGACGGCCCCGAGAACCGCATCGTCTTCATCGGCATGGACCAGAAAAGCGACGAGCTGGCCTACAGCAGCGTGAAGGGCAAGAACCCGTTCAAGGACCTGCGGGTTCGCCAGGCGCTCTACGACGCGATCGACATCGACACGCTCAAGACGCGGCTGATGCGCAACCAGGCCTACCCGACCGGTGGCATCACACCGTCGCCGCTGGCCGCCTTCAACGATCCCGAGATCGAAAAGCGCCGGCCCTACAACCTGGAAGGCGCGAAGAAGCTGATGGTCGATGCCGGTTACCCCGACGGTTTCGAAGTCACGCTCGACTGCCCGAACAACCGCTACATCAACGACGAGAAGATCTGCCTCGCGCTGGCCGCGATGTGGGCCAAGCTCAACGTGAAGGTGCGCGTCAATGGCATGCCGCGCGCGGTCTATTTCCCCAAGGTCCAGAAGTACGACACCTCGATGTACATGCTCGGCTGGGGCGGCGCCAGCACCGACGCCGAAAGCACCCTGACGCCGGTGCTGCGCAACCGGGGCGAAGGGGGTGTGGGATCGTGGAACTTCGGCCAGTACACCGATGCCAAGCTCGACGAGCTGGCGGCGGCGTCGAGCAAGGAGGCCGACCCGAAGAAGCGCAAGGAGCTGATCACGGCGGCCCTCAAGCAGCACAACGCGATGGTGCACAACCTGCCGCTGCACCGCCAGGTGATTCCGTGGGCGGCGCGCCAGAATGTCGAGGTCGTGCACCGTGCCGACAACTGGCTCGAGTGGCGCTGGGTCACGGTCAAGTAAACGCGATATTCGCTGCTTCGAAACGGCTGCCGGTGGCAGCCGTTTTGTTTTCAGTGGCCGAGCAGCAGCGAGGCGGCGATCGCCCACATCACGAGCGCGATGGTCGCGTCGAGAATCTTCCACGCCATCGGCCGCTCGAACAGGCCGCGCAGGCCGCGCGCGCCGAAGCCGAGCGCAAAGAACCAGACGAAGCTCGCCAGCGTGGCGCCGATGCCGAAGGCCGTGCGCGAGCCTTCGGGCTGCTGGCTCGAAATGGAGCCGAGCAGCACCACGGTGTCGAGCCAGCAGTGCGGGTTGAGGTAGGTGAACGCCAGGCAGGTCGTGACCGCGGCGCGCAGGCTCATCGGTGCGCCGATGGAAGCGGCCAGCGTTTCCGAGCCGAACGCACGCCGCGCGGCGAGTGCGCCGTAGACGATCAGAAAAGCGGCGCCGCCGAAGCGTGCCACGGCGAGCAGGCTCGGGTGGCCCTGCACCAGCGCGCCGAGGCCGGCGACGCCGAGCGTGATGAGCAGTGCGTCGGACACCGCGCACACGAGCACGACCGCGAGCACGTGCTCGCGCTTGATGCCCTGGCGCAGCACGAAGGCGTTCTGCGCGCCGATGGCGATGATGAGCGCCGCCGACGTGGCGAAGCCCTTGAAGAAAGCGAATTCCATGCGGAGTGGCAGGTGCTGCGGGGCCGCGATGCTACCGGACGCAGCGCTACTGGAAGTACTGCAGCATCCGTTCCAGCGCCATCGTGAACGGCACCTGCATCATCGGCAGCGTCAGCAGCATGCCGATCAGCCCGACCGAGACCGTGATCGGGAAGCCGATCGCGAAGATGTTCATCTGCTGCGCCACGCGCGAGATCACGCCGAGCACCAGGTTCACGAACAGCAGCATGCCGATCAGCGGCAACGCGATCCACAGGCCCAGGCGAAAGATCTCGGCGCCCCAGGTCTGCGGCTGCACCGTGCGCAGAAAGGCGAAGGGCTCGGGCCCGACCGGGAAGACCTGAAAGCTCTGCACCACCGCGGCAATGATCATCAGGTGGCCGCCGGTCACGATGAACAGCCAGCTCACCGAGATGCCGAAGAAGCGGCTCGTCGGGGTGGCTTCGCCGCCGGTCATCGGGTTGAAGAAGCCGGCGAAGTTCAGGCCC
>JANYFX010000080.1 GCA_025359585.1 Rhizobacter sp.
CTATGTCCGTGTATGCAATTACGCCATCTGATGTTCCACCGGCATGTTGAGCTATACACCGGTCAACACATTGAGGATTTGCGGGATACTCAAAAGGAACAATTAGACCATCGACAGTAAAACTGTCTATGGTCGTAAAATTAACTAACCTTGCAGGACTACCAGCTAGACAACTCTGAGAAATCGTAATCGACGCAGGAATTGATGACAAGACGTAACCGGTTCCGGCTTGAATTAAACCGCAAGAAAATGTAGCACCAGAGCCAACTGGGCGAGTCTCTAAACCTAAATCAATGGCCAAAGCGTACTCACCATTAGGGAGCACACGCATACCGAGACCATTGCTATTATTCCGCGACGAAAACGTAGCGTTATAGCACGCATTATAAAGAGCGTTCGCCGCACTAACGTCCGACGTGCCACCGGCTGGCCCTGCACCGTAAACATACAAACGTGCAGCATGTGAACCAGTTGTCAGGGAAAAAATAAATAACATTAACAAAAAAATTTTAATCATCGCTGAAACCTTTTATCGCAGCCCACGCTGTAATCAAGCCAGACATAAACATAGCCAATTGCCAAAAATAATTAACGTATTGCGGAACCATATTTTTTCCCAAGTTAGTAGCACCTTTCTAAAATCCCAACACGTTAAAACCGTTTTGAGACTTTAGGAAGAGGCTGCAGCCTCTGTCCTATTGCCTTGTAAATTAACCGCCTTTAAGCATGGAAATTACAAGCTTGACACCCTTCCAAACAACATACATAGCCATCAGGATACCGCCAATCGCGAGGAATGCAGTTATGACGCCAGTGAATGAAACAGAGCTTGTCATAGCGGTGTAATCTGGGTCAGCCGCAAGAACAAGTGGTGATGCAAATACTGCTAAAACTGCAAAAAACATTGCCGCCAACTTCGTTTTGAGATATTTCATTTAACTACTCCTATACAAATTCCGCGAGACCGTCGCGGCTGCGGTACTAACTACTTTTAACCAAGCCAAGCAATAAGCCAATCGGCTTTGCTACAAGCCAAAACGTAATCACCATCGTCAGCCCAAATGCGAACGCTGCAGCGGCGTGTGAATAATCGAACTGCACCAACGTGGCTGTATTCTGTAAATTCGTTGTTGGGTCTAATACGAGGGCTTTAATCGTGTATTGCTGAAAGCCTGTCGGGCCAGCAGAGGCACAAATTGCGGCGCTCGGTCTACCGTTACCGCTAGGCCTACAAACCACAATGGACTCAACCGCGTTTGCCATCTACGCCACGCGTTTTTGTGCTTGGTTGCCTTGAAGAACGCACAAAACAAGCTTTTTAAGAACCATTTTTGAAACGTTCTTACCATTTGTCTCGATCGCAATTTCACCATCAGCCAAAACAGGAAATTCAAGCTTTGCCCATTTGTCGTATTCGTCTGCTTTTCCAAACTTGAATTCCTGCGTAGCTGTACCGCAAGCTTTACCCTTGTCGCTTGGCAAGTCCTGAATCAAGAAAAAGCTGGTGCTATCGCTAGCAATATTCTGGCCGTCGATATTGCCGTTGAAATCGTTCTTTTTTACACCTGTTACAGTTACATTTTTCAAAATCATGTTCATAGTTTTTCTCCGTTTAATGCCCCATAAGTTCGCCTATTACCGCTGGGGTGGGCGGTGGCGAATAATTAACGTCGGTCAAATGCAAAGAGCTTCGAAGCAATCGCCTCGGAACGCCAATTTGCTGTATGTCGTCAAGCAAATCCGCGTGGTCGTGGCTCTGAAGCCGCATTATGTAAAGCGCTTTACCGTAGCTCGCTGACAAGCAGACTTTTAGACGCTCTATCGTTGTATCGCCCTCGGTTTGCTCGGTTTTAATTCGCTGTGCAGCAAACTCTAACAACTGCTCAAAACAAGGGTACATACCTGCAAAATAAGGGCTTGGGTTAATCAGAATATCGCTAGGAATTTCGCGATCAATATTGTGCAATTCACCCTCGAAACGTACCCAATTGCTCTCAGGGTTTCCCAACTGCTTACCCTTCTCGTAAATCCGGCACATTTTGCCGTTCTTGCGACGGCCAACCTCAAACGTGCGGCCGGTACCTTGTTCTGGCTGCGTCCAAGGGCCTATATTCCGATGCATTGGCTGGCGGTTGATGTTGAATTTGCCGTCTTGATACCACTGTACGGCGTCATCAACAGAATATTCACCGTCGAGCAAATCAACTGCGACATCAACGCGCGTTAATCGTGCATTAACACTATCAACAAATTCTTGAACTCTATCCCATCGTTTTATATTGCTGCATCCCGTGCCGCTAATCTGAATATTCGCACGTCCTCGCACGTGCTCGCCGCCCCACGCCACAAAAGCCACCGGAACAGGTTCCCCTTGACGAACTGCAAAAAATTGAACGGTATGAGCGCAAAAATTCCTGCCGTGTGTATCTTCGCCAATTAAATCCTCGCCCATCCATTTTTGAAGCAGCTCTCTGGACTCAGCCGGTACTGA
>JANYFX010000095.1 GCA_025359585.1 Rhizobacter sp.
CCCGCCAACGCGGCGCGCCAGGCCACGCCATGGCGACGCCACGCGCCGCTGTCGGGCCACGCCGGCCCGTCCGGCAATCCGCCATTCCAGGCCGCCCAGACTTGCCGAACGCAAGCGGCCAACGCGGCGTCGGCGTGCTGCAGAAAACGATCCAGGAAAGCCTGCAGCTTGAGCGTGTCGGCGCCGTCGGCCTGCGGGTAGATCTGCCACACAAAAGGCTTGCCGGCCCACTGCGCACGCACGAACGAGTCTTCGCCGCGCACGAAATTGAGGTCGCTCGCCCACAGCAGATGGTCGTAGTCGAGCTGCGTCAATGCGGGCAGCAACCGCGCTCTCAAGGCGCCACGACGCAGCGTCGGACCCAGCAGGTGCTCGACCTGCCGAGCGGCGTGCCCGGCTGTGGCGAGCAGCAAGGTCGGCTGTTGCGCAAGGCGTTCCAGCAGCGCCGGCAATGCGGGCTGCTCGTAGCAGAACAGGCTGACCACCTGTTCATCGACATGGCGCTCGATGCCTTGGGCCTGCAGCCAGGCGCTCGGATCGAATCCATCTTGTCGATGCTGCAGATCGGCTTCACGAATCAAGCCGCCGGTGCGCGGCGTGAAGCCCGGATAGAAGAACCACTTCTGCAGGCCGCCAGCTTGCGGCGAACGCAGGCCGTGGCTTTTTTCGACAAAGGCCTCGGCGCTGAGGTATTCGAGATTGATCCAGACCGGTGCGCGCGGCATCGATGCCATGCTGTCGACGAACGGTACCGGCAGCTCGCAACCGAAAGTTTCGATTACCACATCGCCCGGGGGTTCGCTCGACCCGGCCACCGGCCAGGGCCGCACCGACACACCGGCCGCACCCACCGGTGCCATCCAGGCCAACGCGGCCGCGTCGTCGACCCAGAGCCGCACCTGTTGGCCACGCGCCGCCAGATCGCAGGCCAGGCGCCAGCACACACCGATGTCGCCGTGGTTGTCGACGACGCGGCAGAAGATGTCCCACAAGCGGATGGGTGGCTCGAACATCGGTCCATTATCCGGAAGCACCGCGCGGCACAATGGCGGCCGATGAACGATGGCGCAGTAACCTCCGACGACAACGACAGTAAGGGCAACGGCGAGAAGGACGCGGCCCACACGCGCTTGCTCGCCGAAGTGGCCGCGCTGCCGAGCTTGCCCGGCGTGTACCGCTACTTCGACGCGCAAGACGCGGTGCTCTACGTGGGCAAGGCACGCGACCTGAAGAAACGCGTGTCGAGCTATTTCCAGAAGAACCACGGCGGCACGCGCATCGGCCACATGATCACGAAAATCGTGCGCATGCAGACGACCGTGGTGCGCTCGGAAGCCGAGGCGCTGCTGCTCGAGAACAACCTGATCAAGACACTCGCGCCGCGCTACAACATCCTGTTTCGCGACGACAAGAGCTACCCCTACCTGAAGATCGCGGCGCACAAGTTCCCGCGTGTCGCCTACTACCGCGGCTCGGTCGATCAGAAGCACCGCTACTTCGGACCGTTCCCGAGTGCGTGGGCGGTGAAAGAGTCGATCCAGATGCTTCAGAAAGTGTTTCGGCTGCGGACTTGCGAAGACACCGTATTCAACAATCGCACCCGGCCCTGCCTGCTCTACCAGATCAAGCGCTGCTCCGGCCCGTGCGTGAACTTCATCTCGCCCGAGGACTACGCGCAGGACGTGAACAACGCCGAGCGCTTTCTGCTCGGCGAGCAGCAGGAGCTGATGGACGGGCTGCAGAAGCAGATGATGGCGCGCGCCGAAGCGCTGCAGTTCGAGCAGGCGGCGGAGATCCGCAACCAGCTCGGGGCGCTGTCGCGGGTGTTGCATCAGCAGTCGGTCGAAGACAACACCGGTGTCACGACCAAGGACGCCGACATCCTCGCCGTCAAGGTCGAAGGCGGGCGCGCCTGCGTGAACCTGGCGATGGTGCGCGGCGGGCGCCACCTGGGCGACCGGCCGTACTTTCCGGCGCATGTGGACGATGCGGTGGAGGTGGTGCCGGACGAGGCCGGCGAAGGCGAAACGGATGCGGCGGTGGCTCGCACTGAGCCCGAAGTGCAAGTGCTCGAAGCCTTCATCGCGCAGCACTACCTCGATGGCGGCGTGCCGCCGCTGCTGGTGCTGAGCCACGCCGTGAGCAAGACGCTGATCGAAGCACTCGCGCTGCAGAGCGGCATCAAGGTCACGGCCCAGCACCAGCCGCGCGAACCGCGCCGCGCCTGGCTCGACATGTGCATCAAGGGCGCGCAGCTCAAGCTCGCGCAGCTGCTGGCCGAAGAGGGCTCCCAGCAGGCGCGCACGCGCGCACTGCTCGATTCCCTCGATCTGGCGGTCGACAACATCGACACGTTCCGAATCGAGTGTTTCGACATCAGCCACACCGCGGGCGAGGCAACTCAGGCATCGTGCGTGGTGTTCGAAACCCACAAGATGCAGAGTGCCCAGTACCGCCGCTACAACATCGAAGGCATCACGGGCGGCGACGACTACGCGGCCATGCGCCAGGTGCTGACACGCCGTTATTCGAAGCTGGTCGAGGCCGCCAGCAAGGGCGAGGCGCGCTTGCCCGATCTGGTGCTGGTGGATGGTGGCCGCGGTCAGGTCGGAGTCGCGCGTGAAGTATTCGAGGAGCTCGGCATCGATCTGACGCGTATCGTGGGTGTCGAGAAGGGCGAAGGCCGTAAGGTCGGGCTTGAAGAACTGGTCTTCGCC
>JANYFX010000112.1 GCA_025359585.1 Rhizobacter sp.
CGAGCGCCGTGGTCACGCGGGATTCGAACAATTCGGTCGCGACGGCCGATGAAACGATGGTGCGCTGCAGGTTCTCACCGGCCGGCTTGCCCGAGGCCGCGACGGTCGCAGACGCGCCGCGCAGTTTGGCCGCTGCTTCCACGAGCACGGGCAAGGCGCCGAGCGAGCCGTCCATCAGGTAGTAGGTGTCGAGGTCGGGGTCGAGCGTCAGGTTCGAGCCGTCGGTGGCCTGGCCGATCAGCGTCAGCACCGCGTCGATGTGTGCGGAGTGGGCTTCGAAGACGGCCTCGGGCGCGGCGCTGGCGGCGGCCAGCGCCGTCGCCTTCACGGCGGCCAGCGCCTTGGTGGTGCCGAGGTCGGCGCCCAGGGCGCGGTCGGCCTCGTCGATCTTGCGCATCTGCGCTTCGAGCGCCTTGCGCGCCTCGGCGAGCTCGGAGGTGGCCGTGCCGTGTGCCTGCAGCGCGCGCAAGCGGTAGATCTGACCGAGCTTGACCAGCGGCACCGCATCGCGCAGGTAGGCCACGCCGACGCGCTCCTTGGCCGAGAACTCGATCGCGTCGGCCTTGTCCTTGAGGAAGTTCCAGGCCAGCAACGCGACGGGCACCATGAAGATGCTCGAGATGATCAGCGCCTTGGCGCGGAAATTCAGCGTGCGAAACAGGCGAACGCCCGGCGCCCAGGCGCCGTGGTGTTCGAAGAATGCGCTGGCCGACGAAGGGCCGGAACGGCCCGCCGCGACGGCGCTTGAAACGTTCGGGAATGCGGCCGTACTGCTGCTCATTCGAAGCTTCGATCAAACCAGGAAGTGCCACGCACCCCATCGGCGAGCGGCAAGCCTCACGGTTGTCGGTAGCTTTGCACCAAACTTGAGCGCTACACGAACCCCAGATTGCGCTGCGAAACGTTCCAGTTCACAAGGCTGGGCAGCACGGTCAGCAGATCGGTGTCGCTGATGCCGAACCACTTGCCGAGCGTGGCCGCGTACTGGTCGACCGATGTGCTGGGCAACAAACGGCCTTGGCCCACGTCGTCGGGGCCGTCGTTGGCCACCGCCGGCGGCGTGCCGTAAAAGCGCCCGCCGTTGACGGCGCCGCCGAGCATGAAGTGCATGCTGCCCCAGCCGTGGTCGGAGCCGTCGTTGGCGGTGAGCGTGCGGCCGAAGTCCGACGCGGTGAAGGTCGTGACCTGGCTCGCCACGCCGAGCTCGACGGTGGCGGCGTAGAACGCGCTCATCGCACCGGCCACGCTGGTCAGCAGGCCCGGGTGCACGGCGGCCAGGCCGTCGTGGGTGTCGAAGCCGCCCATCGCCACGAAGAAGACCTGCCGCTTGGCGCCGACTTCGTTGGCGGTGCTGATCATTCGTGCGACGAGCTTGAGCTGGTCGGCCAGGCCGTTGCCGGTGGGGAACACGGTCGTGATCGTGGCACCGCCGGCCAGCGCGGTGCCGAGCTGGTCACCGGCCGTGAGCGAGCGTGCCATCACGCGGGTGAGTTCGTTTTCGAACAGGTGCGGGCTCGGCGCAGTGACGAGGTTTTTCAGCGCGGTGGAGCACGCGCTCGATCCGAACAGCGGGCTCTTCACGCCGGTCAATGCGACCGGGCCGCTGGTCGACACCTGGTACTGCACGGCGGTGTGGCCCGACAGGTAGACCGCGTTGCCCGACACGTTCACGCAGGTGAAGGTGGCGTTGCCGTTGCCGGCTTCGAACAGGTCGCCCATGCGCCCGCCCCAGCCCGAGGTGGCGCCTTCGGGCGACGACGATTGCCAGACCGACTGCTGGTCGTTGTGCGAGAACAGCTTGGGCGGCAGCGGTACCGACTTGGCGGTGTACTGCGCCTTGCTGGTGGGTTGCACCAGCGTGCCGACATTGAGCATCACGCCCATGCGGCCGGCACTCCAGATCGGCAGCAACGCGGCGAGTTCGGGGGCCATCGCGTACTGCATGCCGGCCGGCAGCGTGCCTGCGCTCGTGGTCGGCGTTAGCAAGGTGGGTGTGAGGGCGCTGTTGGCGTAAGCCAGCGTCGGTCGCATGCCCTGGTAGGCCGCGTAGCGCGCGCTGTCGTACGGGACCAGTGTGTTGCCGTAGTCGTTGCCGCCGTACAGGAACACGCAGACGAGGGCTTTGTAGTCGGTGGCCGTCGCGGCGGCGGCTTCGCCCATCGCCGCGAGGTTCAGTGCCCAGGGCGCGGCAGCACCGGCGAGCGACAGGGCCGAGGCGCGCTGCAGAAACGCGCGGCGTGAGGTGCTGGATGTGGTGCGGGATGTCATGGGGCGACCCTCATTTCTGGACGATGAACTCGGGCGCGGCGAGCACCAGCACGAGCGAGGCGTTGATGCGGTTGCGGCGCAGCGTGTCGGTGCCCGCAGGCATGGTCTGCACCGCGGCAGCGAGCGTGGCCGCAGTCGTGCTGCTCAGCTGGTTGGCGGCGAGGACGAGGTTGATCTCGTCGATCAGCGCCTTCGCGTCGTCGGCGAGGGCGAGCAGGCTCGTGTAGTCGGGCGTGATGTCGGCCACCGAGCCGGCCACCGCGCGCTGCATGAAGTTGATGCAGCCGACCACCGACGATTCGTTGGCGATCTGGAACTCCGGCGCCACCAGCGCGGCCGTGCCGAGCGGGCTGTTGGGCGGCACGTAGCCGGGGCGGAAGAAGTTGAAGACCGACGGCGAGCGCAGCGGGCTTTGCGCGAGGCCCTTGGCCGAGTCGGTGGTGTTGCCAACGTTCCACAGGCCGCTGGGCGACTTGGCACCGAACGCACGCGCCCAGCCGGTAAAACGCAGCATCGGCTCGCGCAGCTTGCCGAACGAGGGGCTCGCGGCGCCGGCCGCGCTGCGCGCTTCGTCGTCGAGCAGCACGGCGCGGATCACGGCGCGCAGGTTGCCGGGGTCGGCGCTGTCGTTGAAGACGGCGGCCACACGTGCCACGTAGGCCGGGCTCGGGTTGCTCGTGACCAGGCGCTGGATCAGCTGGCGGCTGAAGAACGGCGCGGTGTTGGCGTGCGCGAAGATCTTGTCGAGCGCTTGGGTCAGGCTGGCGCTGGCATCGGTGCCCGAAGGAATCGTGAGGCCGAGAAAGGTCTTGGCACCGGTCTCGTATCGGCTCGCGACCTGCACCATCGGCCGGCGCTTGAAGTCGGGCGTGGCCGTGGCGGCGGCGCCGGTCAGGCCGGCGTAGTCGAAGTCCCAGCCGGTGAAGACACGCGCCAGGCCGGTGATGTCGTCGAGCACATAGGTCTCGGTCGTCTTGCCGCCGGCGAGCTTGGGCGTGCCGTCGAGGTTGAGCTGCAGCAGGCCGATGGTGAACAGCTGCATCAGTTCGCGCGCGTAGTTTTCGTCGGGCAAGGCGCCGCTGGTCGTGTTGGCCTTGGCACTGCCGCGGTAGGTGAGGTACACGCCCATCGTGCCGCTGAGCGAGATCTGCTGCAGCAAGGTGCGGTGGCTGCCGAACGCGCCGGCTTCCAGCAGGTCGAGGTAGGTGGCGGCGGCGAACTGCTTCCAGCCGCCGCCGTTGGCCAGGCCGTCGATCGAGACCACGAAGATCTCGCTGAGCGCGAGCGTGATGCGCTGGCGCAAGGTGTCGGGCGCGCTCAGCAGCTTGTTCCAGGCCACCGAGTCGAAGCCGGCTTCACTGTTCTTGTAGCTGATGTCGGTCAGACCATTGGCGACGAGCAGGTCCCATCGGGTGCCCGAGGCCGGCAGCGCGAACTGTTCGTCGAGCCAGCCGGCGTAGCCGAGGCTTTGCACCCGGGCGATCTGGGCGCGGCTCGCGCCCATCGAGGCCTGGGCGAGAAAGCGCGAGGCTTCTGCGGCGGTGGGTGCGGCGGGCGCCGGCGAAGGGGCGGGCGCGGGCGAAGGTGCCGGCGCGGGCGTTCCGTCGCCACCTCCGCCACAGGCGGCGAGCACCGCGCTGAAAGCCGCCGCAACACTCACGGGAACAAACGCTGTGCCCCGATTCGGTGGCGCCGTGGGCGCAGGCGGGAGGGTCTCTGCTTCGCGGTCGGCGGTGCTTGTCATCGGAGCTTCTCCTTGAGGGTGTCGCATTTCAACGCCGACACAAAGCATTTGGTTCTCAGCCACAAAGTAAAGTGCACTTAACCTCGTCACGCGATGTGTCCGGCGCCACGCCGGTGAACCGGAGATTCGATCTGAAGCCAGCCCTGTTTCGAGGCCGCGCATTGCAGGCGGCCATCGTCGATCTCGACGGAACCCTGATCGACACCGTCGGCGACTTCATCGCCGCGCTGAACCTGAGCCTGGGCGAGCTGGCCTTGCCGCCGGTCGACCGGTCCTTCGTCGAGCGAACGGTCGGCAAAGGCTCGGAGCACCTGATCCGCAGCACCCTTTTCCACGTGAATGCAGAAGCTGCGCTGTACGACGAAGCGTGGGCGCGGTACCAGCGCCACTACCTGGCGATCAACGGCGACCGTGCCAGCGTCTACCCGGGTGTGGTGGAAGGGCTGGAGTGCTTGGCTGCCCGAGGCTTGAAGCTCGCGTGCCTGACCAACAAGCCGACCGCGTTCGCGGTTCCGCTGTTAGCGCAAAAAGGCTTGCTGGCCTGCTTCACCGCGGTCTTCGGCGGCGACGCGTTCGAGCGCAAGAAGCCCGACCCACTGCCGCTGCTGAGAACCTGCGAAGCGCTCGGCAGCCTGCCGGCGCACACGCTGATGCTGGGCGACTCGAGCAACGACGCACGCGCCGCGCGGGCGGCCGGTTGCCCGGTCGTGCTGGTGAGCTACGGCTACAACCACGGCGAGCCGATCGGCTCGGTCGACGCCGACGCTGTGATCGACCGGCTCGACGGCTTGCGCCTGGATTGAGCCCGCGCGGGGTCAGTTGTTCATGTCGCGGGACGGCGCCGCCGCCCTGCCGAGCAGCGCATTCTTCAGCTGCGCATCGGCCGGCGATTTGCCGAGCCAGATCTTCATCAAGGCCGTGAAGAACTCGGGCTCCTTGATCGGATCGCTTGCGGCCTTGCCGTTGATGACGACCGTGGTGCCTTGGCCCGGAACCCAGTCGACATAGAAATACTCGCCAGCGGTGAGCTTCTTCTTGGCCGAAAAGATGTCGCTCATGCGTATCGTTCCGGCGATCGACTTGGAGAACTCTTCGCGCGGCGCGTTGTCCTGCATGCCGCGGGTGAAGAGCTTGCCGAGCTCGTTGGCGTCGATGTCACGCAGCATCACGATGTGCATGCGCTTCGGGCCGGGTGCGGCGAAAACTTCTTCGGGTGTGCCGACCTTGGCGCCGAGGTACAGGCCCGCAGTGTAGACCTTGAAGATGGCCTTGTAGCGAACGCCGGCACCGTTGAGCACGAGCTTGCTGTTGGCCAGCTGTTCGTTGTTCTCGTACTTCACGCCACCGACTTCGGTGGTCTGGGCCCGCGCGGCGAGCGGTGCGGCGAACAGCAAGGCAGAAAGCAGGGCGGCAGACAAGGCAGTCATGCGACGGGACACGGCAAATCTCCAAAATGGGTTTCGAGGCCACGCGAGGCCGAAAAGTTTCGAAGTTTGAGCAGCGCCGAGAGCGCTGTCCAGCAACGTTTTCACGCTCTCGCCGAGCGCCGCATCGGTCAAACCCTCGCTGCTACACTTTCGCTCATGTTTTCAACGCGCAAACCAACCAAAGGGTCGCACGACCGGGGAGCCTGGCCCTGGCGTTGCCCGCTTCGCGCCGCACTGGCGCTGGTTTAGTTTGCTGCGGGCAGCGCCGGGTTCGACATGAACCGGCGCGCACCCTCGGCTCCACCGGCTGGCGCCACGCCGGCCGAACCCACCGACATGAAATCATCACGCGGGCAACGTGTCTTGCACTGAACTGCAGCCGTTCTCGCCGGGCTTTGGAGGGCCCTGACCCGTGATCACCGAACTCGAATTCAAGAGCCTGGCCGCGCAGGGCTACAACCGCATTCCATTGATCGCCGAAGCCTTCGCCGATCTTGAAACACCGCTCTCGCTGTACTTGAAGCTCGCGTATGCGAGCGGCGGCGGCAAGCACAGCTTCCTGCTCGAATCGGTCGTTGGCGGCGAGCGCTTCGGCCGCTATTCGTTCATCGGCCTGCCGGCGCGCACGCTGTTGCGCGCCACCGGCTTCAAGACCGAGGTCGTGACAAACGGGCAGGTGGTCGAAGTCAACGAGGGCAACCCGCTCGATTTCATCGCCGAGTACCAGAAGCGCTTCAAGGTCGCGCTGCGCCCCGGCATGCCGCGCTTCTGTGGCGGTCTTGCGGGTTACTTCGGCTACGACGCGGTGCGTTTCATCGAGCCCAAACTCGCGAAGACGAACAAGACCGGCGGCATCGACACGCCCGACATCCTGCTGCTGCAGTGCGAAGAGCTCGCGGTGATCGACAACCTGTCGGGCCGCCTGTACCTGATCGTGTACGCCGACCCGGGCCAGCCAGAGGCCTTCCACAACGCCAAGCGGCGTCTGGCCGAACTGGGCGACAAGCTGAAGTACAGCGTGACCGCGCCGGCTGTGAAACGCGGCGCCGCGCACGACGTGGAGCGCGAGTTCGGCAAAGAGGCCTATATCGCCGCCGTGCTGCGCGCCAAGGAATACATCGCAGCCGGCGACATGATGCAGGTGCAGGTCGGCCAGCGCCTGCGCAAGCGCTACACCGAATCACCGCTCAGCCTTTACCGCGCGCTGCGCTCGCTGAACCCTTCGCCCTACATGTACTTCTACGACATGGGCGAATTCCAGATCGTCGGCGCGTCGCCCGAGATTCTGGTGCGCCAGGAGCACACGCCCGGGGGCGACAAGGTGACGATCCGGCCGCTGGCCGGCACGCGTCCGCGCGGCGCCACGCCCGAGATCGACAAGGCGCTCGAAGCCGAGCTGAAAGGCGACC